>JAICPP010000079.1 GCA_025929805.1 Gemmatimonadales bacterium
CCTTGGGGTGTAGCTCAATTGGCAGAGCGCCCGGCTGTTAACCGGGAGGTTGCTGGTTCGACCCCAGCCGCCCCAGTGGGCGCCTTTTAGGGCGCCCACGTCTAGAGTCTAAGGTCTAGGGTCTAAGCTTTGGCGATCGACATAGACCCTAGACTCTCGACCCTAGACCCCCTTTAAACCAGCTTTTGATACGCCGCTAACGTCAAAAATTCCGGAAACACCTCCGCTGCAAACATCGACTCCAGCAGCTCGGCGGCGGTGCCGAGCCGCTGCGGGTCGCTCCCACTGTTTTCCAGTCTGGTCCGCTCTTCCCGCAGGATGGCCCGACAGCGTTCCAGTGTGATCGGTTCATCCGACTCCGTGGTGGCCCGGTGGCGAATCCATTGCCACAGCTGAGAGCGGGCAATCTCCGCCGTGGCGGCATCCTCCATCAGATTGTTGATCGCGACGGCACCGGAGCCACCCAACCAGGCGGCGAGATACTGGAGCGCGACGCTGATGTTCCCTCGCAGCCCCGCCTCGGTGATCCGCCCACCGGGCACCCGCACGTCCAGCAGCTGGTCCCGGCCGACCTCTACGTCATCGCGTTGCCGCTGCTTCTGGTTGGGGTTCTTCTGGAGCACGGTCTCGAACACCTCACTGACCACCGGTACCAGGTCAGGATGCGCGACCCATGCCCCATCGAACCCGGCCCGAGCCTCGCGAGTCTTGTCCTCCCGAACCTTGGCCAGGGCGATCTCGTTCACCTGAGGGTCTCGTCGGCTGGGGATGAATGCAGCCATCCCTCCGATAGCGTGCGCTCCCCGCCGGTGACAGGTCTTCACCAGCAGCTCAGTGTAGGCTCGCATGAAGGGAACGGTCATGGTCAGCTGCGAGCGGTCGGGCAACAGGAACTCGGGCCGATCGTGGAAGTTCTTGATGATGCTGAAGAGGTAATCCCAGCGGCCCGCATTCAGGCCGGCGGCATGGTCCCGCAGCTCGTACAGGATTTCATCCATCTCGTACGCGGCAAGGATCGTTTCGATCAACACCGTGGCGCGGATCGATCCTCGGGGGATGCCGAGCGCATCCTGGGAAAGGTCGAAGACCTCGTTCCACAGCCGCGCCTCGAGATGATTCTCGAGCTTGGGCAAATAGAAATACGGCCCGCTCCCACGGGCCAGCAGCTCGCGCGCGTTGTGAAAGAAAAAGAGCCCGAAATCGAAGAGGCTGGCTGACAGGGGCTCGCCGTCCAACAGGACGTGCTTCTCTTCGAGGTGCCACCCGCGAGGCCGCACCACGAGCGTGGCCAGCTTCTCTGCCAGGTGATAACGCTTTCCCTCCGGGCTTGCGTACTCCAGAGTCCGGCGCACCGCTTCCATGCAGTTCACCTGTCCGGCAATCACGTTCGACCATGGTGGTGACAGGGCATCTTCGAAATCGGCCATGAAGACCCGGGCACCCGAGTTGAGCGCGTTGATCATCATCTTTCGCTCGACCGGCCCCGTGATCTCGACCCTCCGGTCGTTCAGGTCCACCGGAGCCGGTGCTACGGTCCAGCTCCGCTCCCGCACTGGTCGGGTCTCTTCCAGAAAGTCCGGCAGGGTTCCTGCCCGTAAACATTGCTGGATCTCCCTGCGGCGCTGCAGCAAAGCCTTCCGGCGAGGACCGAAGTGGCGGGCGAGTAGTTCCAGGAACTGAAGAGAGTCGGGCGTGATGATCTGACGCGCCTCGGAAATCTCTGGCGCACGAATCGTTATTCCATTCATGTCATGTCATACCACGTGAAAAACCATGAAGGCAAAATGGCAGGCGCTGCCTACCAGGACGAGCACATGCCAGATCTCGTGGTGGCCGAACCAGCCGGGGAATGGATCGGGGCGCCGCCGGGTGTAAATGACGGCCCCGACAGTATAGGCCAATCCGCCGGCCACCAGCCACAGGAGTCCACCAGTCGAAACCGCTCGGGCCAAAGGAATAATCGCTACCAGCGCGAGATATCCCATGCCGAGGTAAGTGGCAGTCGACAGCCACACTGGCGCATCCAGGTAGAAGAGCTTGAACGGGATCCCGGCTGCCGCGATCAGCCACACTGTTCCCAGGAGCGTCCAGCCCAGCCGGTTGTCCAGCGTGATGAGTGCAATAGGAGTGTAGGTGCCGGCTATGAGGAAGTAGATGGCGATATGGTCGAGCGTGCGGAGGGCCCTGAGGCGACGCTCGGAGAGCGGGAGCGTGTGGTAGAGTGTGCTGGCTCCATAAAGGAGAATCAGCGTGGCCCCATAAACCGAGAAGGCCGTCACCTCGGCGGTTCCAGTCGCCAACTCGAGTAGCAGGAACGTTCCCGCGCCCGCCAGCAGAAGCCCCAGAAGATGGGATGCGCCGTTCACCGGCTCTCGGATTCGCATGGGGGAAATGTAGGATGCTAGCGACTAGGAAGTAGGATGAAGACAACGGACCGGGAACCAGGGACCGGGGATCAGATTCGATGATAGTCGGGACACCGCTGAATTATCGGAACACGGCAGAAGTTTCTGGTCCCCGGTCCCTGGTCCCTGGTGCCCGATCACTACCACCTTGTCGCCTGCGTCAGCCCGCCGTAGCCTTATCCCGTGCGTATAGCCCTCTTTTCCGAAGTCTATTGGCCTATGGTGAGCGGGGTGGGAGTCACCTTACTCCGGCTCACGAAGGCGCTCGAGGCTCGGGGACACCAGGTCCGAGTCTACTCGGCGAGCTATGCCCTACCCCCAGGGCAAGCCGACCGTCCCGAGGTGCACCGCTCACCCAGTATTCCACTCTTTCTCTACCCCGATGTGCAGTGGGCTTTTCCCCGGATGCGCGACATCCTGGACGATGTAGCCGGCTTCAGGCCTGATGTGGTACACGTGGCCACCGAGTTCGCGTTAGGCCTCGCCGGGATGAAGGCAGCACGACAGCTCAAGCTTCCGCTGATGGCATCGGCGCACACCGACTACGACAAGTATGCGGCCCGCTATGGCGTGGACTGGGCGCTTCGGGTGGGGTGGCACTATCTCCGTTGGTTCTATGGACAGGCACACCGGGTACTGTGCCCCTCACGTATTTATCAGGAGCACCTGCACGCCCGCGGGGTCACTCACACCGGCATCTGGAGCCGCGGAGTCGATCCCAAGGAGTTTCACCCTGCCTTTCGTAACCAAGGGTATCGCCGCTCCCTCGGGCTCGATCCTGCTGACCTCCTCGTTACCTACATAGGCCGGATCGCTCGCGAAAAGAACCTGACCCAGCTGGTCGCCGCATGGGAGGCGTTAGCCGGCGAGCGTGGCTCCGCGCAGCTCGCACTGGTAGGCCGTGGTCCGCTGGAAGACGAAATTCGGCGGCGGCAGATCCCCGGTGTCCATGTAATGGGCCTCATGCATGATCGGGACCTGGCAGAAGCCTACGCTTCGGCCGACATCTTCGTTTTCCCATCCGCAACCGAGACCTTCGGCAACTCGCTGCTGGAAGCCATGGGCTCGGGACTCGCCTGTATTGCCGCCGGCGCTGCCGGCGTGATGGAATTCGCTCAGCACGGTCGGAACGCCTGGCTGGTGCAACCGAACAGTGCTCCGGCTCTGGCCCAGGGCCTTCGCCGACTGATGCATGACCCCGTCCTCCGCCACCGGCTCGCCCAAGGCGGACTGGCCACGGCTGCAACGCGAGGGTGGGATGGAGTGTATGACCAGTTGCTGGACGACTATCAAGATGCAATCGAGAACCGGCGGATGATCCAGGCGGCATGATCGTTTCTCTAAATCCGCTTGCTCAACACCAAATACGCTAACGCGGCGATCACCGCGCTCATCGGCATGGTCAGGATCCAGGCCCAGACGATCCGCTTGGCCACTCCCCATCGAACCGCCGACAAGCGCTGGGCCGCACCCACACCCACGATTGCTCCCGTAATCGTGTGAGTAGTGCTGACCGGGACTCCCCAGCTCGACGCCAGCAGGACCGTGATCCCTCCCGCGGTTTCGGCGCAGAAGCCTCCAAACGGTCGCAGCCGCGTGATCCGGGTTCCCATCGTCTTCACGATTCGCCACCCACCCGCGGCGGTGCCGAGCGCAATGGCCCCATGGGCGGCGAGCACGATCCAGAGCGGAATGTGATCGGCGGACGGCAGGTAGAACCGGTGCAGCCAGCCGGTCTGATTGACGAACAGTGCTTGGCTGGCCACCAGGAGACTCACGATGATTCCCATGGTCTTCTGGGCATCATTCGCGCCGTGACTCAGCGAGTAGAGTCCGGCGGAGATCAGCTGGAGCCGGCGAAAGATGCGGTCGAGCGGCCCCGGCCGCGCGTGCTGGAGCAGCCAGGAGAGCGCCACCGTCAGAGCCAGTGCGATCGACATTCCGAGGAGTGGCGAGACCACGATGAACAACACCGGGAGCACCCACCCGCCCAGGATCAGAGCCCCGAAGCCTGCCTTGGCGATTGCCGCACCGGCATAGCCGCCGAGGAGTGCATGGGAAGAGGAGCTGGGTAGGCCCAGATACCAGGTAATGAGGTCCCAGACGATGGCACCGAGCAGCCCGCCCAGAATCACGTTGGGATCCACCACGCTGATGTCGATCAGTCCCTTTCCGATGGTTTTGGCCACCGCCGTACCTACCACGAACGCCGCCACGAAATTGAAGAACGCCGCCCACAGTACGGCTACGCCGGGCTTCAACACCCGGGTGGACACCACCGTGGCGATCGAATTGGCGCTGTCGTGGAAGCCGTTGATGAAGTCGAAGAGGAGTGCTACCGCAACGATGATGAGGACGTACGATATGCTGGGATCCATGCTCAGGCGTGCTTGATGGAGATGGACTCCAGCACGTTACCCGCATCCTCCATGTGGTCCAGGGTCTTCTCCAGAGTATCGTAAATCTCCTTCCACTTGATGACCATCAGTGCATCGGGGGTCCCGTCGAACAAGCGGGCCACCCACTCGTGATACACCGAGTCGCCCTCCTCCTCCAGCCGTTTGACCTGAGCGCAGGCGTCCAGCACTACCCGATCCCGATTCTTCTCCAGTCCCATAACGGCCACTAGAAGCTGCTGGGTAGCCCGGAGAACCACGTCAGCCATCAGGATGGCGCCTGCCGGGGCCACGCCGGCCTGGTACATCTGAACCCGGCTCGCCGTCCCGTCGATGAGGTCGACCACGTCGTCCAGCCTGGAGGCCAGGAGATGGATGTCTTCCCGGTCGAGCGGGGTTATGAAGACCCGGTCCAGCCGGCTCACCACCTCGTGGGTGACCTGGTCGGCCTCATGCTCCAGCCGTTTGATCGCGTCCACGATGGCCCGGCGGCGCAAGGTATCTGCCTTGAGCAGATCGACCTGGAGCTTGGCCGCTTCCACGCTGAGGTTGGCGACTGTGCTGAAGAGGTCGAAGAACTTCTCGTCGCGGGGGAGGAGTCGCATCGGAAGAGGCCTTAGTGACGAGGTGTAAGCGGCGGTAAAATAGTCCCGCTGACCCGCTTGGCAAGCTGGCATCTTCCTTGACGGAGGCCGATCCACGGGCACATTCTCCCCCTAGTGCCTCCGCCTGCCCAGGCGGAGTACAGTGCTTCCGCCCACCTGGCGGATATCCGGGATTCGCTACCGCGATTTCGGGGCTTATGACCCATAGTCTGCTCCTTCGCCCCGACCGGCTGGCGGCTTTGCGCCAAACCGCCCTCCTGGACACACCCCCGGAAGAGGGGTTCGACCGGCTCACCCGAATGGCCGCGCGCCTGCTCGGCGCTCCCACCTCACTCATTGCTCTGGTCACCGACGAGCGCCAGTTCTTTAAAAGTGCCATAGGGTTACCCGAACCCTGGGCGACTCGACGAACTGCGCCGCTGTCCTTCTCCTTCTGCTCCACAGTTGCGGGCACCGGCGAGCCACTCATCGTGGAAGATGCCCGGCGCCACCCTCTCCTCCGGCACAGCCAGGCGCTCCGAGAGTTGGGGTGGGTGGCATACGCCGGGGTGCCCCTGATCTCCCCCGATGGTCATGTATTGGGCAGCCTTTGTGTCGTCGACCGCATGCCACGGCTGTGGTCGGAGCGGGACATTGCGCTACTGCAAGATCTTGCGGCTTCGGCCGTAACCGAGATCGAGCTTCGCCGGGAAATCGCTCGCCGGCGCCAGGCCGAGCAGGGCCACCGGGAAAACGAAGAGCAGCTGTACAGCACGTTCGAGCAGGCCGGGACCGGGATGGCGCTCATCTCACTGGACGGGCGCTGGATCCGGGTCAACCGGGCGTTGACCGAGCTGCTCGGGGTACCGGCAGACGATCTTGTCGGTTTCCCTGAGGAGGTCCGCACCCATCCGGCTGACGTGCCTGCCGACCGCGAGGCTCTTCGGCTTCTGCTCGCTGGGGAGACCCGCAGCTACACAGTAGAGAAGCGATTCCTCAAGCCTTCCGGGGAAGCAGTGTGGGCCTTGGTGAACGTGGCGCTGGTGGCGGGTGCCGAAGGACAGCCCTCACATCTCATCGCTGCCATCCAGGATATCACCGAGCGGAAATTGGCGGAGGCATCACTTCGAGCCCGGGAGGAAGGCTACCGGCTGATCATCCAGGGTTCGGGCCAGGCCATCCGGCAATGGGATCTGGTGACCGATCGGATGACCTGGGATCCCAACGTCGCTCCCCCGCTGGACTATTCCTGGTCTGACTTGGAAGACTCTGTTGACTGGTGGTATCAGAGAATCCACCCGGCCGATCGGGAGCGGGTAGTTCAGAGCATCGATGCGGCCATCACCAGCGGTGCCAGTACTTGGTCCCATGAGTACCGGTTTCAGACAGTTGCTGGCTCGTTCGCCGTGGTGGTGGATCGAGCATCGATCATTCGGGATGCCTCGGGACGCCCCGAGCGGGTAATTGCGGCGATGGCCGACATTACTCGATCCAGTGCGAGCGAACGGCTGGAGCAGGTTCTGCACGCTCTTCCCTTCGGAATCTGGCTGATGGACCGACAGGGACACATTGTTCTGGCCAACCCGGCAAGCCGCGCCATTTGGGAAGAAGTGCCTGATAGTCTCGAATGGCTCGATAGCCGCACCGCTTGGTGGGCGTCCAGCGGCCAGCCAGTCCAGCCGCAGGAGTGGGGTCCTTCCCGGGCGCTAATGCGAGGCGAGAGCTCGTTCGATGAGGAGGTGCTCATCGAAACGCCGGCCGGCCTGAGAAAAACCCTGCGCCTATCCTCCATTCCACTCAGCACGCCGGATGGCGAAATCTCCGGCGCCATCAGCCTGGCAGAGGACATCACCGAGACGAGAGCCCGCGATGCCGCGGAACGGCAGCGGGAGCAGCAGCTGCAACAGTCTCAGCGCCTGGAAGCAGTCGGGCGTCTGGCCGGAGGTATAGCGCACGATTTCAACAACCTCCTGACCGGAATTTTGAGCTATAGCGATTTGATCCTGCAGGAGCTTCGTCCCAACGATCCCCTCCGGAGCGACGTCGAGCAGATTCGCGATGCAGGTCAGCGTGCCGCGGGTCTGACTCGCCAGCTTCTCGCGTTCAGTCGCCGGCAGCTTCTGCGCCCGAGGGTGGTGTTATTGAACGCGACCGTCACGGAGCTCGCCCCCATGCTGCAGCGATTGCTGGGGACCGAGGTCCAGCTGGAAACCGCGCTCGATCCCGAGCTGGGTAACACCTGGGTGGATCCTGCCCAGGTGGAGCAAGCGTTGGTGAATCTGATCCTGAATGCCAGAGATGCCATGCCGGCCGGGGGAGTGGTCCGGATCGGCACCGCCAATGCGGAGCTCGAGGGCCAGGCCTACGTGTCCCTCACGGTGAGCGATACCGGCGTAGGCATCGACCCGTCGGCTCAACCCCGGATCTTCGAGCCGTTCTTTACGACCAAGCAGGGAGGGGGCGGCAGGGGGCTTGGACTTTCAACCGTATATGGCATCGTAGAGCAAAGCGGCGGAAGGATCGGCGTGGACAGCGCTCCAGGTCAGGGGGCGACATTCACGATTTATTTACCTCGATATTGGGGGCCCGAAGCCGCTATCGGGATCTCCGAGCAACGAATGCCCGAGGTGGGGACTGAGACCCTTCTGTTGGTTGAAGACGAAGCTGCGGTTCGCTCATCGGTGCGGCGCTTGCTCGAGTGGCACGGGTACACCGTGCTCGAGGCTCGTAACGGAGAAGATGCACTCAGAGTTTTCGAGGCCCACGAGGGAGAGATTGATCTGGTACTGACCGACGTGACGATGCCGGGGATGAGCGGACATGAGCTGATCGAGAGGCTTCGAGCTCGCCGGCCCGGGCTCAAGGTCTTGTTCATGTCCGGCTACTCGGAGCGTGCGCTCACCACGAACGGATCCGTCTCTCCAGGAACCGGGTACCTGGAAAAGCCGTTTACGGTGGAGATGCTGATGCGGCGGTTGCGTGAGGTCTTACAACAAGAGCGTGAAAAGTGAAGAGTGAAAAGTGAACAGGGAAAGGGAACAAGCCGCCCTTTCACAGTTACTTCTTACTTTTCACTCTTCTCTTTCACTGTTCACGCGTCTGGTTGGCCCCGCTATCAAAGTGACGAGATCGGACGGCGACTCCAGCCAATAATCAGGCTGGGTACTCTCCAGATGGGACCGCCCGAATGGGCCCCATAGGGCTGCCGCGGTCCGTACCCCGGCCGCGCGCCCCGCGTGCATGTCGTGAATGCTGTCTCCCACATACACCGTGCTCCGCGGATCGGCCCCGAGCAGAGTCAGCGCCTTCTCCACCGGTTCCGGATGTGGTTTGGGATTGCTGACTTCGTCGGCGCACACCATGACATCCATCAATGCCTCGAGACCTACCAGCGTGAGACCGCGGAGCGCACCCTGCCGGTTCTTGCTGGTGACCAGGCCGGTGACAATACCCGTGGCTTTGATCTCCCGGATTGCTTCGAGCACGCCGGGGTAAATCGTGACCATCCGGTCGTGGTGTTTGAGGTTGTATTCCCGGTACGTGGCGATCATTGCCTCCAGAACCTCGGGCGAATCGCGCCACTGGGAGAATTGAACATGCAGCGGTGTGCCGACCCCCCGGAGCCACTCCTCGTCCGTTCGGGCCGGCAGGTTGTGATGGGTAAGCGTGTGATGGTAGCTGTCGAGGATGAGCCTGATCGAGTCGATCAGGGTTCCGTCGAGGTCGAAGAGAACGGTGTGAAGTTGGGGCATTCCCGACAAGCTAGCTGAGCCGAGTCGGCTTTCGCAGGTCCGAACAGCACCAGGCCGGTTAGGCGAACTTCGAGCCCGTCTACTCGCCCCCGCCGGCTGGGCAGCCGCCCGAGAAGCGATGTCAACTGTGAGTCTGGTGCGTCTGCCATTCGCTCGATCAACATTGCCTCACCCGCCGAATGTCCGCCCGCCACAAAGGCCAGGGCCCGATCCAGCTCGGCGAGGCGCCCGGCTTGGTGTCGCCTGGCCGCCTCCTTGACCAGCAATTGGAGCCGGCACACGACTCGGCGGGCTGCCGGGTTTGGATCGAGTACGGTCCATCGCTGACCCCGAGTAAAGGCGATGCGGTCACGAACCATTTGCGTGATCAGGCAAAGCCACTCGTTGAGCCGGGCAGAGTCTGCCGGCACCACCTCGGCTTGTTCCGCAGCTGCAATCAACTTGGGCTCGATGACCTTGGGAGCCTCGGTCCAGCTACCGTCCGGCTCCATCCAGATCACGGTTACAGCGAGTGGATGGGGCTGACCTGCGATCCACAAGGCAAAGCCCGCCAAAAGACCAGGGCTGGGGGCGTGAACGGAGGCCACCCCGCATCGGAGCGGCGAGCTCCTGAAGCGTTGCGCCAGCTCGGCCCGCCACCTCCAGATCTGCCTGCCTCTCTCTCCCAGCCCAGCGGATGCCGGGAGCCCTGCCTTCCGCGCCAATAGTGCTTCGAGTCTGAGCTTCCGTTCCATTAGTGGCGGCAACCCGAACTGTACTACCTCTATCTCTGGGTGTTGCGAGCCGTAGCGCGCGGATCGACCCTCCCGTTGCTCCATTCGCATTGGGGTCCACGGCAAGTCGTAGTGCACCACACGGGCCGCGCGCTGGAGGTCGAGCCCCTCTGCGGCCACATCCGTTACGATGAGATGGGACGGTGCGAGGCTCGATGTCGTCGGCTCGCGAAACCATCCGAGCACGGCAGCCCGCGGGAGAATGGTGTTGCCGATGCCGGCGCGATCGCCGGTGCACCAGGCAAGGCGAAGGTGAGACAGGCGCTTGCGGATATACCTTGCCGTGTCACGGAAGGCCGTAAAGACGAGGGTGGGAACTGCGTCTGCCAGTGCGTCTCGGAGACAATTCAGCTTCTCGTCTGATTCGGCGGCCGCCATGTCGGCATGATGAATGAGAGTGTCGATGACGCCCAGATCGTCCAGTTCGATCTCTGATGCGGAAGTAGTACTCGGCAGCATTTCCCACCAGACCAGCTGATCGGCCAGGCGGCGGGTAAAGCGTCTCAGCTCTCCTCGGTCGATGGTCCTCCCTGCCTGCGCCGCATCACGGGCGTGGAGCAGCAGCCTGCGATAGCGCCCCAGCGCGCACCCGAATGCGGCTGGACTCGAGGAGAGTGCCCGAAGGAGGACCCCTCGTATCAACGCCGCTATCGAATCGGACTTCGAAAAGCGGAGCTGATTCAGCCCTTCCAACGAGCCAATCATGGCAGAGTCGGAAACGCATGGAGTGCCGTGGGTCCAGATTTTCTGTGGACGTCCGGCATTCACCACTTCGCTCTCGAAGACAAGGCGGCCGAGTGCTGCCACCGAACACTCGCTGGTGAGCATCGCCCGTAGCGAGCTCACGCCGTCGAGGATCAGCGCGTCGTCCGGCACCGCCAGCAGCAGCTGATGAGCCAGGTCAAGCACCCGGTTGACGATCGGGGTTCCGGTGACGAGCAGGGTGAGGCGTCCGACGAGCCACGGCGCCAGTATTCGGTATCGCCTGGTATGGGGATTCCGAAAGTGGTGACTCTCATCGATGATGACCAGCCCGCGGGTGGAACGGGGCAGCCGGCCCCGGCTGACTTGTTCGTGGGTGCAGAGGGTCACCGGAACGCCCAGGCGGTCTGCGGTGGCCAGCCATTGTGACGCGAGTGATGCCGGAATGAGGCAGGCAGTAGGACCACGATTCAGGGCCGCGGCCACAGCGAGGGCTATAAAAGTCTTTCCGCTCCCTATTGAGTCGGCCAGGAGAGCCCCTCGATATCGCCGTATGGCCGCCAGCACCCGCTTGAAGCTGAGAACCTGTTCCGGCAGCAGCCACGAAGGTGGAGTGGCACGGTCCTCTGGAGGAGCGAGGCTATGCGCCAGCGAGCTGACTACCGCTGCCCCGCTGGCGGCTGGACCGGGGCGGAGTGCCGTCAGCAGCGGGTCGGGAACGCCGATGAGCGACTCAGCGACGATGGCCGGGGACGCCGTGCACCACGGCTCGAAGGGCACTCTGGGCCGACCGTGAAAGACCGAGGTGCCGCGCGGCCAATTCGTCCAGGTCGGTCTGGATGAGGGCTCCAGTTCGTCCGTTTTTTCCCAGGCCGGCGAGTGTTGCATCAGCCAACACGGATCGGGGACAAGGGAGGCGGGACACGACTTGTGCGTTGAAGCGGGCAAAACCTCCGGCAGCGGGCACCGCGCCCAGCCGGGCGATGGCTCGGATCCAGGTAGAGTTCAGCCACGCTGCCAGTGCGTTGGCTCGGCTGGCGCTTCCGACTGGAGCTATGTAACAGCTGTTGAGCGGGATACGCTCGAGATCGGACCGGGAAATCAGTGCCAATGCGGTCAGTCGGCGGGCGAGATCCGACCACACCACGCGATAACGGGCGAGTGCCGGCCGCACTCGGAACAGCGTCCACAACTGACCGCCTCGATAATCGCGCCTGGCTCGCAGGGCAGCCTGGTGGGATTCCAGATATGCAGCGGCTTTGGGAGGTAGACGGAGCGCCGGCCTTCCCTGACTATCATGAGTCCACAAGAGTCTGCGGCGGCAGTGACACCGGAAAGGCTTCACATCGCGGCCCCGCACAGCCCAACGCAAAACCTCGGGCTCGAGATCAGGTGGTGGATCAAGGAACACTCGGTTTAGCCCGGTCTTGATCCCCAGATGACAGGTGATGCTTTCACTCAAGCTGGCATGGTCTTGCCTCAGCCCGGTGACCACCTCGCGAACCTCAGACTCAGCCAGAATCCAAGGACCTCCTCCCGAAAGCTCCCATTGCCTCAGTCGGGTTCCGCTTTCGGGATGCAGGGTGGTGCGCACCCGGTGTTCCCGCAACGGCGTCGATTTGCTCGCAACCAAGGCCAATGGGTACACCGTTGCATCAAATGAGGCTTCGGGGGTGCCGGTAAGGTCGGCAATCACGTGAAGCGTGGCGGTACTGGCCAGTTCGTGCCGGGCGACTGCACCATACGTTGCGGTCATTACCTTGGCCGGGACCAGCATGGCGACCGTTCCGCCAGGTGCGCACAGCTCGAAAGCCCGTTCCAGGAACGCCACTGCCAGATCCGGTGAGTTGCCGAACGACCTGCTTCTTATCCTCCACCAGCGGTATCGGCCTTCGAGCTGCCTGCGGATCTGCGGCTGAATTGCTTCTGATCTGAGCCAGGGGGGATTCCCCATAACGATGTCGAAGCCGCCTCGGGCAAAGACATCCGCGAAATGGCTCTGATAGTGGAACCATGGGACCTCACCATTATCAGACAGTCTCCGCCGTGCCTGCCGCAGTCCTCGCAGGCACGAGCGTATCCGTTTCAGGCGGCTGCACAGCTTCGGATCTAAGCCTCGCTTGCGTCCGAACAGATCCAGTGTTCGGGCTTGTTGTAGGCACTGCGCGATCGCGTCAATCTGTTTCTGTTCGGCTGCCTGGAGTGCGTGGCCGAGCGCCCGCCTATCGGCTGCATCGAGCAGCCGCCC
>JAICPP010000168.1 GCA_025929805.1 Gemmatimonadales bacterium
CATACCGGTAGGGTTTTGGGGCGATCCCGATGGCGCCAAGTACAGGGCGGCCTACTTCGAGCATTATCCAGGGGTCTGGCGCCACGGTGATTGGGCTCGACTCACCCAGCACGACGGGTTGGTCATCCTGGGGCGGAGCGATGCCACCCTGAACCCCGGTGGAGTCCGGATTGGGACCGCGGAGATCTACCGCCAGGTGGAGCAGCTTCCGGAAGTCGTTGAGAGTCTTGTAGTTGGCCAAGAGTGGGAGGGCGATACCAGGATCGTGCTGTTCGTCCGGCTCCGAGAGGGAGTCAGCCTGAACGAGGCTCTGATTGATCGCATAAAGGGCCGGATTCGGGATTACACCAGCCCCCACCACGTCCCGAGAAAGGTGGTCCAGGTCGCCGACATCCCCCGGACGATCAGCGGTAAGATCACCGAGCTGGCGGTACGGGACGTCATCCACGGCCGGCCGGTGCCTAACCGGGACGCCCTGGCCAACCCGCAGGCGCTGGACCTGTACCGGGACCTTCCGGCCCTTCAGACTTGAACCCGAAATTGTGACCGGTGACCTATCGGGATTGAAAAAGTCGGAGTACATTCTCGCGACGCGGCTTGGAACAGCGCGGTCAATTACCTCGTTTAGCCCGCGGCACACGGACAACAGCGGCTGAGACCCTTAGGCGGGCAGGGTCCCTTAGCCCGAGGAGCACACAATGCGATACCTTTTGATGCTGGCTGCCGCGGCGTCGATTGCAGCCTGCGCCAGCCGAACCGAGGAGGAAGTCGGAGCGGCCCGGAGGAGGGTGACACCACGGCGGTTGTTGCGGATACTGCCATGGGCGCCCCCACCGACACCACCATGGGACAGGTTCCCGAGGCGGCCGACACCGGCTTCGTCGGCCAGGACACCACCACTACGACCGGCGTGGATACGACCTACGCGCCAACCGAAACTACCCCGACTGACACTGCTCCGACCGACACTCTTACCCAGCCGACTGGCGACACCACCGGCTACGAGAGCGACACCAGCGCTGCCGGTGCTTGGAGCGACACCACCGCCGTGCCGCAGGACACCAGCGGTATGACCGAGGCCAATGACACCACGCAGTCGCAGTAAGCTGTAGCTGAGCAGAGATGGAATGGCGGCCTCGATCTTCGAGGCCGCTTTTCTTTAAGATCTCCGTGGCCTGTTTTCGGTTGAGGAGAGGTGCTTGGGCCCACGCAATGTGGTGCGAACCTATCTGGAGATGAGATCACCCGCGGAGCTCCGGCCGGCGACGGTACCGGATCCGGCTCCACCGGTGGAGCGGCTCAACCAGTGCACGGTCGAGCTGTTCCGCTACCTCTACGAGACCGTGGGTCAGGCCTACCGCTGGACCGACCGCCTGAGCTGGAGCGATGACACGGTGCGCCGCCACCTCGACACTCCGGGCGTCTCGATGTGGTTGATGTCGTGGGAGGAATCGGCCGCAGGATATTTCGAGCTAGGTGAACACGAGGACCGCTCGGTCGAGATCGCGTACTTCGGCTTACTGCCTGACTTCATTGGAAGAGGGTGGGGCAAGTATCTGCTGACCCGGGCGGTGGAATCCGCCTGGCAACTTGGCGCCCAGCGCGTGTGGCTCCACACCTGCACCCTGGATCATCCGGCCGCGCTCCCCAACTATCTGAAGCGGGGGTTCCGGCCGGTTCGGGAAGAGATGTATACAGTAGGCGGGTAAGGTTACCCTCTTGCCTCCTCGAACCTCGCCGTGAAGTGACGCAGTAGCTGCGCCTGCTCGATGAATCGATAGCCTCGGACGTCGGCCCGCCGCTCCCAGACCTGGAGAATCGCCTCCACGACGTAATCGATGTGGCTCTGGGTATAGACCCGCCGCGGTATTGCCAGTCGCACCAGCTCCATAGGCGCCGGGCTCTCCTCTCCGGTCTGGGCATTCCGCCGGCCGAACATCACGGTGCCGATCTCGACCGCCCGAATTCCGGCCTCCCGGTAGAGCTCGACCACCAGTGCCTGACCCGGTAACTGCAAAGGCGGGATTTGGGGGAAGAAGGCAGCCGCGTCGAGATAGATGGCGTGTCCGCCCGGCGGCTGCACGATGGGCACGCCGGCCCGGGATACGTGCTCGCCGAGATACGTCGTGGATCGAATGCGGTAGACCAGGTAATCCTCGTCGAGTGCTTCGTGCAGCCCCACCGCTATGGCATCGAGATCGCGCCCAGCCATTCCGCCGTATGTGGGAAATCCCTCGGTGAGTATCAGGAGGTTCCGCTCCTTCGACGCGAGCCGCCCATCGTTGGTGGCGAGCAGACCACCGATGTTTGCCAGGCCGTCCTTCTTGGCGGACATGGTACAGCCGTCGGCGTAGGAGAACAGTTCCCGGGCGATGTCAATTGGCCGCCGGTCTGCATATCCGTCCTCCCGCAGCTTGATGAAGTAGGCGTTCTCGGCAAAGCGGCACGCGTCGATGTAGAGCGGAATGCCGTGTTCCCGGCAGACCTGCGACACGGCTCGCACGTTGGCCATGGAAACCGGCTGGCCCCCACCCGAATTGTTGGTGACGGTCAGCATGCAGAGCGGTATCCGGTCTCGGCCGACCTCGTCGATGAGCCGCCGGAGCTGATCCACGTCCATGTTCCCCTTGAATGGGTGGCGGGCCGACGGAATCCGTCCTTCCGCAATCACCAGATCACGCGCCTCCGCACCGGTGAACTCGATATTGGCCCGGGTGGTGTCGAAATGGGTGTTATTGGGCACCACATGGCCCGGCTGACAAAGCACCGAAAACAGGATCCGCTCGGCGGCCCTTCCCTGGTGGGTCGGGAGGACATGCTTGAAGCCAAAGATCTCGTGCACCGCCTGCTCGAATCGGTACCAGGAACGGCTCCCGGCGTATGACTCGTCGCCCCGCATGACGGCGGCCCACTGCTCCGAGCTCATCGCTGCGGTGCCGCTGTCGGTCAGCAGGTCAATGAGTACATCCTCGGCACGCAGCAGAAACACGTTGAAGCCGGCGTCACGCAGCTTTGCCTCGCGCTCCGCCCGGGTAGTCATGCGAATCGGCTCGACCGCCTTGATCTTGAACGGCTCGATGATGGTGCGCATGCGGTATATAGTGGGGGACTCTGCTGAGTCTGTACAGCTACATGGCGGAGAGAAGGCGCGGCCTGGGGCAGGAAGTATGGTGCGCCAGTAGACCCCCACCCAGAGAGTGGGGGTCCCCGGTATAAGCTCATCAAACCGAAGTCAAAGGCCTACCGGACCCTCACCGTGGCGCGCGCCTTCTTCTTCGGGCTCAGCTCGGGAAACAGGCGCTTGGCGGTGTCTCGGAACATTTCTGGATCGATATCCGGACCAATGGGGGCGGTGAGCTGTGGCTCGGCCTCGAGATCAGGAGGGTCGAACCCCTCAGGCGCACCCAGATGTACCTCCAGGTTGCTCCCATCCTCCGGATGGCTGCCGTTCCAGATCTCTCCGGCCCGGGGATAGTCCTCCGGGCTGAATTGGAACAGGATGCGGTGAAGTCCACGGGCCTCGTGTTTTGCCGCCTCGGGAAAACGTTTGTTGCTAATGTCTGGAATCGGGAGCAGCTTGCCTACGTCGACACCCGACAGCTTCTCCAAAGCTTTTGCATAAGCCACGATGTGCACGCCTCCCCGTACCAACAAGAACCCCACGCAGGCGCGTGCAGTTGGATCATCCACGGTCTCGTAGACCCGGATCTTCGACGCTCGTGCGCCACACTCGAGGAAAAAGTTGTGCAAGAGGTCGAGCTTGAGGTTACCGCTGGAAAAAACGTGGGCGCCGGTCCAGAAGTTACCTTGGGAGTCCATGGGTAATGCCTGCTGGCCACTGGCGAGGAAGTGGTAGCTGTTCCGTGCATCGGCAGCATCGGCGAGCGGAGCAACGGTAGGATCATCGCCCCTTTCAGTCGTGCCGGTCAGCAGCAGGTTGATAGCATAGGAGACTAGCTCAATATGCCCGAACTCTTCGGCCGCTATGTTCGCGACGAGGTCATAGAAGGGCCGCATTTTGCTTCGGCCCCGGAAGTTGAAAGACTGGTAGGTGTAGTTCATGAACGTCGACATCTCGCCAAACTTGCCGCCTAGCAGTTCCTGCACCGCGGCGGCGGAGTTCGGTGAAGGATGCCTGGGATGTGGAAGTTCAGTCTGCAGTTTGTCAAAGCGGGTAATCATGGACGGACTTTCGTGTGAAGTTCCAAACTGATGATTAGCCGAGCAGCTTACGGCTGGCCTCGGCAACACAAGGGCCCGAACCTAGGCGGTAAAACCTCTCACCTCTGTAGCATGGGTCACAGCAGAGTAGCATTGGCTCCGCAATGATTCGGCTCCCTATCTCGGCAGGCGGAGGGCGGTGACTTCGCAGACGCGCTGGTGCAGGTCACTTGCAGTCGCCTGCCTGGTTTTTTGGCTGGGCTGCTCCCGAACACCCGACCAGTCAAAAGCCGGTCCATCGGATGACCGCACGGCAACATTGCCGGCCCGGACGCCTTTCGACACTACAACATCCTCTGCTACTGCCGATGACGGGCAGTGGATCATGCCCGCAAAAAATTTTGCATCCACCCGGTACAGCAGCCTCGACCAGATCACAACAGACAATGTGAAGCAGCTCCAACTGGCCTGGAGCTTTTCGACCGGCGTGCTTCGGGGCCATGAGGCGGCTCCGCTGGTGGTCGGTAGCACGATGTATGTGGTGACGCCCTATCCGAATCTCCTCTACGCCCTGGATCTGAGTCGCCCCGGTGCCCCTCTGAAGTGGACGTACGACCCCAGTCCGGTGTTGGCGTCTCAGGGTGTCGCGTGCTGCGACCTGGTGAACCGGGGTGCGGCGTACTGGAACGGGAAGATCTACTACAACACCCTGGATGCGCACACCGTGGCGGTCGACTCTCGGAGCGGAAAGGAGGTCTGGAAGACCAAGGTCGGTGATATCAACCGGGGCGAGAGCATTACCATGGCGCCGCTGGTTGTGAAGGGCAAGGTCTTGGTCGGAAACAGCGGGGGCGAGTTCGGGATACGGGGCTGGCTCACCGCGCTCGATGGTGAAAGCGGGAAGCTCGCCTGGCGTGCTTACACCACCGGCCCCGACAAGGACGTACTTATCGGTCCCCGGTTCAAGCCGTTTTACGCTCAGGACAGGGGAAAGGACCTCGGCGTCTCGACCTGGCCCGGTGATGCGTGGAAGATCGGTGGCGGCGGAGTATGGGGGTGGATCTCCTACGATCCCGAGCTCGACCTGATCTACTACGGTACCGCCAATCCGGGCCCGTGGAACCCGGACGTGCGCCCCGGAGACAATAAGTTTACGGCCGCCATGTTTGCTCGCGACCCGGATACTGGCGAAGCGATCTGGACCTACCAGTGGAGTCCCCACGACCTGTACGACCACGATGGGGTCAACGAGCTGGTACTGCTCGATCTGCCGATCGATGGCCAGGTCCGAAAAGTCCTGGTTCGCCCCGAGCGCAACGGCTACATGTATGTCCTGGATCGTGCCACGGGTGAGGTGCTGTCGGCAGACCCATACGGGTTCATAACGACGAGCACGGGAATCGACCTGAAGACCGGCCGGCCGATTGCGGTGCCGGACAAGGCGCCGCAAACCGGCAAGGTGGTGCGGGGAATCTGCCCAGCGGCGCCCGGCACCAAGGATTGGCAGCCCTCGTCGTACTCGCCTCGAACCAAACTGCTCTACGTACCCCACCAGAACCTGTGCCAGGACATGGAGGGCACGGAGGCCAATTACATCGCGGGGACGCCGTATGTGGCGGCGATGGTGAAGATGTACGCCGGGCCGGGCGGGCACCGGGGTGAGTTGACGGCATGGGACCCCGTGGCCAGGAAGGCGGTCTGGAAGATCAAGGAAAGGTTTCCAGTCTGGAGCGGAACCGTGGTGACCGCAGGGGACGTCGTGTTCTATGGAACGATGGAAGGCTGGTTCAAGGCACTCGATGCCCGCACCGGCAAAGAGCTCTGGCGCTTCAAGACTGGATCCGGAATCATCGGCCAGCCGGTAGTGTACCGTGCGCCCGACGGGAAGCAGTATGTGGCCGTATTGAGCGGCGTTGGAGGCTGGGCCGGCGCCGTAGTGGCCGGCGGGCTCGATATTCGCGACTCCAGTGCCGCGCTCGGCTTCGTGAACGCGATGAAGGACCTGCCTCAGGCGACCACCAAGGGTGGGATGCTGTATGCGTTTGCGCTTCCGTAGGCGGGCGGACCGGAGGACCGGCGGACTGGCGCTGGCATTGCTGCTGGCGGCCGTTGCTTCAGCACTGAGCGCCTGCGAGCGGGAGGAGCGGAACTTCCGGGGCATCCCCCGCGCGGCGTCCACCGGTATGCCCCCGGTTCGCCAGACCGAGCTCCAGCCGGGTCCGCCGGTACGGAATGCACCCGCCTACGGCCCCTATCAGGAAAACGCTTACGGTGTCTCCCAGGGCAAGACCCTCTATAACCAGTTCAACTGTTCCGGATGTCACTTTCAGGGTGGGGGTGGGATTGGTCCGCCGCTGATGGACGCCGATTGGATCTATGGAAGCCGTCCGGAGAACGTATTCGAGAGCATTACCGAGGGGCGTCCCAACGGCATGCCCTCGTACGGCGGGAAGATCGTCAACGACCAGGTCTGGCAGCTGGTGGCTTATGTGAGGTCTATGAGCGGCCTGCTCCGAAAAGACGTGGCCCCGGGCCGCTCTGACGACATGCAGGTGCGGCCGCAGGAGCAGTCCACTGACAAGGCAAAGCCGGTCCAGTCGGCAATCCCAAAATCCGCAGAGCTTCCCTGATGTTGTTGAACCTCGGCTTCGCCATCGGTCAGCAGTCCCACTCAGCGCTGAACCCGGCGAGTCCTCAGACGCTGCTGGTCGACCGGCTGTGGGATGCCATGTACATCACTGCGGCCGTGGTCTTCGTTTTGGTGGTGGCCGCCTTGCTCTGGGCTGCATTCCGGCGCCGGGATCCGGCAGAGGCTCCGGACGATGTCTCGAGAGAGCGGCCGCTCAAGGCTGCCGTGCTTCTCGCCACCGGGCTTACCATCGTCATTCTCTTCGGCTTCCTGATCTTCGACATCTCGGTCGGGCGGGCGATCACATCTAACCCCGGCAAGGAGGCTCTGCAGATCCGAGTCACCGGCCACCAGTGGTGGTGGGAGGTGCAGTATCGCGACTCGCTGCCGCAGAACTGGGTGACCACCGCGAACGAGATCCACGTGCCAGTGGGACGGCCCGTGGTGTTCGAGCTGCGTTCGACTGATGTGATCCACAGCTTCTGGCCCCCCAATCTGAGTCCCAAGCGCGATCTGATTCCGGGCGACG
>JAICPP010000037.1 GCA_025929805.1 Gemmatimonadales bacterium
CGTCGTATCGATCTGCTGGGCGGCAGTCAGTGCCAGAGTAGCGGTCACCAGTGCGAGCAACACGTTGCGATCCTTTCAGCTCACGGGAACGAGGGCCGCAGCTTGACGCAGCAGATCGAGCTTCCGCCGCATCGTTTCGGCCAGGTGGGTATTCAGATACAGGTTGGCGGAATCGGCTTCGAGCGCTCGCTGAGCGTCTGCGATGGCCCGATCGATCGCGGCCAGGTTCTGCTCGATCACTTTGATCGTGGTGCTGTCCAGCTTGCCCCGGCCTTGCTCCAGTACCCGCTCGAGGTCGGCCACGGCGGCTGCATAGCTCTGAGACGCGTTGGGTCGCAGGCTGACCGGCATGACGGGAGGAGTTTGCGTGGTGGCAACCACGGGCGCCGCTGCTGGGGCATCCGGCCGGGCACGAGAGCTGACCAGCCAGACGCCGCCGCCGGAGAGAGTCATCAGAGCCACGCCCGCAGCGGCCAGCTGGGGCAGCGAGAACGCCCAGCGACGCGCCTTAGACCGGCGCGAGCTCAGGTCTACAATCGCCGCTGAGGCGCCAGACGATGCGCCGATCCGGGTTGCGATACCAGGCCAGAGGTCCCGGTGGGGCACCCGGTCTTCTTTCAAGGCGCGCGCCCGTTGAACCACCCGGCGAAGGTCCGCCAAAATTGCAGAACACTCAGGGCATGACTGGAGATGTGACTCGAGGGATACCCGCTCACCATCGGGCAGCTCTCCGTCCAGGTAATCCGACAGGCGGTCGGTCCACCGATCGTTCATCATCCGCTCCTCTCAGCGCTCCAGGTGCTGGCGCAGCGCCATACGTGCCCGGTGCAACTGCGACTTCGAGGTTCCTGTCGCCAATCCCAGCATCTGGGCAATCTCCTCGTGCCGATAGCCCTCGACATCGTGCAGGACGAACACCTCTCGCGCTCCTTCCGGCAGGCGCTCCATGGCCGCTTCAAAGTCCATGGCGGCCTCGGGACCAGGCCGGCGTGCCGGGATCGTCTCCAGCACGGCGTCGCTGTCGAGGTAGCGTTTGCGGCGAGTCCCGAGAGCCTCGCGCCGAGCCAGGATGACGTTGACTGCCAGGCGGTGCAGCCAGGTACCGAACGCCGCCTCGCCGCGAAAGGTCCCCAGCTTCTGCCAGGCTCGAACAAAGATGTCCTGGGCGACCTCGTCGATGTCGTCATCATTCAGCATGCGGCGAACCAGTCCATAGACCCGGGCGACGTGAGTCCGATAGAGTCGCTCGAACGCGCTGGCGTCGCCGCTGGCGGCGAGTGTGGCGTCCACTGCATCCGGATCGGTCCTGCCGGTCTGTTCGTGCTCCAGTGTCGCCACTCCGAGGCCGAGTTCGTTCATCGCGGGGGGTTGGATCGCGTGATGGCCCAAAAGGTTGCAGTGCACTATCGGGAAGGCTAGCCTTGTTGCCAACGCAGCGCATTCGTCGTCAGTGACGGTGTCATCCTGAGCGATGCCAAGGATCTCCACTCCGTGACCACGGTCTCTCAGCAACGAGCCATTCGGGCTCCAAGAGGCTCGACCATCTCCTGCCTGGGCTGGCACCAGGAGGCGGCGATGCGCATGCTGATGAACAACCTGGATCCTGCTGTCGCGGAACGCCCGGATGAATTGATCGTCTATGGCGGGACCGGGAAGGCCGCTCGCAACTGGGAGTGCTTCGAGCAGATTGTAGCGACCCTCCGCCGGCTGAAAAGCGACGAAACCCTTCTGATCCAGAGCGGCAAACCGGTTGGCGTCTTCCGGACGCAGGATGAGGCTCCCCGCGTGCTCATTGCCAACGCTCACCTGGTCCCCCGGTGGGCTACCTGGGAAGAGTTTCGGCGGTTGGAGAATCTTGGCCTCACAATGTTCGGCCAGATGACCGCCGGCTCCTGGATCTATATCGGGACCCAGGGGATTCTACAGGGCACCTACGAAACGTTCGCGGAATGCGCCCGGCAGCATTTCGGCGGCACGCTCGAGGGTCGCCTGGTAGTAACCGGCGGACTCGGCGGCATGGGGGGCGCCCAGCCTCTCGCTGCCACCATGAACGGCGCGGCATTTCTGGGCGTCGACGTGGACCAGCAGCGGATTCGCCGCCGAGTAGACACTCGCTACTGTGACCGGCTGGAGACTGATCTGGAGACGGCGCTTCGGCTGGTACAGGAGGCTCGGGCCCGGCGGCAGGCGCTCTCGGTCGGCCTGGTTGGAAACATCGCCGAGGTGTTGCCCGAGCTGGTGCGCCGAGGCGTGGTTCCGGACCTGGTCACCGATCAGACCTCCGCCCACGATCTGAGGTTGGGGTACATCCCTTCCGGGCTGACTCTGGATCAGGCCGCCACCCTGCGGGACACCGACTACCGGGCCTACGAGCAACGGGTTCTGGACTCCATGGCGACACACGTGCGCGCCATGCTCGACTTGCGTGCCCGGGGATCGGTCGTGTTCGACTACGGCAACAACATCCGGGGGCAGGTCGCCGATCACTGCGGCATGGGCGAGGCCTTTGAGATTCCCGGCTTCGTGCCGGCGTTCATTCGACCCCTCTTCTGCAAAGGCGCGGGTCCCTTTCGATGGGTGGCTCTCTCGGGCGACCCGGCAGACATCGCGGCGACCGATCGGGCCGTACTTGAAACGTTCCCCAAGAAACCCGCGCTGGCACGCTGGATTCGACAGGCCCAGGAGCGGGTTGCGTTCCAGGGGCTTCCGGCGAGGATCTGCTGGCTGGAGTATGGCGAACGGGCGGAGCTGGGCGCCCGTTTCAACTGGCTGGTCCGCAAAGGCAAGGTGGGGGCCCCTCTCGTCATCGGACGCGATCATCTGGACACCGGGTCGGTGGCGTCGCCCAACCGGGAGACCGAGGGTATGAAGGACGGATCGGACGCAATTGCCGACTGGCCGCTGCTCAATGCGTTGCTCAACACCGCCTGCGGCGCGAGCTGGGTCTCCATCCATCACGGCGGCGGGGTGGGGATCGGTTACTCGATTCATGCCGGCATGGTCGCCGTCGCGGATGGGACCGACTCCGCGGAACGACGGCTCCAGCGCGTCCTCACGGCGGATCCTGGTACCGGCGTCATGCGCCACGCCGACGCTGGTTACGATCTTGCGATCCAGACTGCGAAAGAGCGTGGGGTCGACCTACCCATGATCGATTGAGCTCCGCGACTATCCCACCACGAAGACCTTCGTGCTAGAGTCTTTGCGGAGCCTCTCTCTATGAAGTTGCTCGCCAACATCGGCCAGCTCGCCACCTGCCGGGCCGATGGCGGTCAGGGCGATATTCACGTCATATCCGATGCCGCGATAGCCTGGGACGAGCAGGGGACTCTGAGATGGGTGGGCGCCGAGCGTCAGTTGCCTCCGGAGTATCGCGGCATAGAGCGGGTCGATGCCCACCGTCTTTTGGTCATCCCGGGTCTGGTCGACTGCCACACCCATCTCGCCTTTGCCGGGTGGCGCGCCGATGAGTTCGAGCAGCGGCTGGCGGGACGCAGCTATCTCGAGATCGCCCAGGCCGGAGGCGGCATTCTATCGACCGTGCGGCAAACCCGAGGAGCAACCGAGCAGGAGCTGATGCAGCGTGGGCTCGAGTTTCTGGAGAACATGCTGGCGCTGGGTATCACCACTGTCGAGTGCAAAAGCGGCTACGGCTTGGAGGAGGGGACCGAGCTGAAGCTGCTGCGGGTGTATCGCCGTCTGGCTCAAGAGCAGCCGGTCCGGATCGTCTCCACTTTCCTCGGTGCCCATGTGATTCCTCCGGAGTTCCGCGACAACCGAGACGGATACGTGGATCTCCTGGTCAACCGGATGATCCCGGCGGTGGCCCGGCAAGAGCTGGCGCGATGCTGCGACGCCTTCGTGGAGGAGTCGGCCTTCACCATTGACGAGGGTCGGCGCATTCTCCGGGCCGGCCAGGCCGCCGGCCTGGCCCCAAAGCTTCATGCCGACCAGCTCACCTCGGGTGGCGGCGCCGAGCTGGCTGCGGAAGTGGGTGCCTGGTCGGCCGATCATCTGGAGTGTATCTCCGAGCGGGGCATCGCCGCGATTGCCGCAGCCGGAGTAGTGGCAGTGAGCCTGCCGCTGGCTTCGATATACCTGAATCAACCGCCCATGCCGGCCCGGCGATTGATCGATGCGGGAGCGGCCGTGGCCATCGCCACCGACTTCAATCCGGGGTCGGCGCCGAGCTACCATCTTCCACTCGCGATGACTCTCGCCTGCACGCTCCACCACATGCGTCCTGCGGAGGCACTCAAGGGGGCCACGATCTACGCGGCCCGAGCGGTCGGTATGGAGGGCTCGGTCGGATCTCTGGAAGCGGGAAAGGCCGCCGATTTTGCCATGATCGATGCACCGGATGTCAATCACTGGCTTTATCACTTCCGGGCTAACGCCTGCCTGATGACGTCGATCCGAGGGAAGCAGTATTGGAGCGCCGACCATGGCGCAGGTCAGCCCGCCTAGCGTTCCGCTGCGCGACACCGCCTTACCGTCTGGTGGTTCCTGAGACGGCGAGCCGACCGAGACTGAACGCGACTATTGCGCGTCCGGCAGTCGCGTTGCACTGTAGTGAAAACTTTCCCCAGAGAATCTCCCAGTCGTTCGGAGGCGCCATGGCACTGCGCA
Organism: Gemmatimonadales bacterium; assembly: GCA_025929805.1. Taxonomy (GTDB): domain Bacteria; phylum Gemmatimonadota; class Gemmatimonadetes; order Gemmatimonadales; family GWC2-71-9; genus CAVVWJ01. The sequence continues at coordinate 4,630 of JAICPP010000037.1, forward strand.
TGTGCGGTATGTCCCTGCTGCTCACCCTCGCATCGTTTCAACTGGCAACCGCCCAGGTCCGCCAGATCTCGGGCCGGGTCACCAACGCGCAGAATCAGGAGGGGCTCGCCGGTGCCACGGTGGCCGTGAGCGGCACGGCCATCGTTGCGGAGACCAACACCGACGGGAACTATCTGCTGAATACCCGGGATGTCGAAGTCACTCTCGTGGTCCGGGCCATTGGCTACACCTCGGAACAGGTGGTGGTCTCGGCTGGGCAGAGTACCGCCGACGTGGCCCTCGAGCCGGACCCGTTCAAGCTGGAGGAGATCGTCATCACCGGGCAGGCAACGGGCGTCGAACGACAGAACCTCCCCAATGCGGTGTCCACGGTCTCGGCAGGCGAGTTGACCCGGGCCCCCAGTCCAACGCTGGAGAGCGCGTTACAGGGGAAGATCCCAGGGGCCTACATTCAGGCCAATTCGGGAGCTCCGGGAGGGGGTTATCAGCTCAACTTGCGAGGCGTCTCGACCATCAATGCGAGCGTTGATCCACTGTACGTCGTCGATGGCATAGTCATCAGCAATGCCGCTATTCCCAACGGTCAGAACGCGGTAAGCTGCGCCCAGTGCGGCGGCAATCCCCGCAATCAGGACAACCCGGTCAACCGGATCGCGGATCTCAATCCGGAGGACATCGAGCGAATCGAGGTCCTGAAGGGAGGCTCCGCGGCTGCCATATACGGCTCCAAGGCCACCAATGGCGTGGTGGTCATCACCACGAAGCGCGGGCAGGTAGGAAAACCACAGTTCAGCATTTCGCAAAAGCTGGGATTCTTTTCTCGAGCCGCTACCCTCGGTTCGAGAACGTTCAACAGCCTCGACGAAGCCCTCTCAGCCTTTAGCGACACGGCCGCCGTGACGGCCGCCTTTCAACCGGGCAGGTCGTTCAACTTTGAAGACGAGCTGTTCGGACAGAAGGCACTGTCCTATGAGACCAATGCGAGTGTGAGTGGTGGAACGGAAAACACGAAGTATTACGTCTCGGGGCTAATCAAGAACGATGAGGGGATAGGGATCAACACCGGTTACAAGAAACAGTCTCTGCGGTCCAATCTCGACCAGGAGTTGGGGGGTGGGTTCCAGCTGCAGGTCAATCTTGACGGAACCCACAGCCTGTCCAACCGGGGGCTTTCCAACAACGACAACTCGGCTACCAGCCCGTTTGTGGCCCTGTCCGCGACCCCAAGCTTTCAAAATCTTCTGCCGGACGGCGGCATCAAGGACGGGCTCACTGCCGCAGACTTCCCGGTCAACGCCTTCGCCGCGAGCAATCCGCTGCAGACATTCGCCTTGCTGAAGAATCAGGAGGATGTCTGGCGGTTCCTGGGCACAAGCACCTTGCGCTGGTCAGTGTTCCGGTCAGCCCGCAGCACTCTTCAGTTTATCGGCATAGGCGGGGCGGACTATTTCCAGCAGGATAACGATCTGGTGTCGCCCCCCGAGCTGCAGTTCGAGAATGCGGACGCCCAGCCCGGGACGGTGGTCAGCAGCAGATCATCCAACCGGAATCTGAACGCCGCCCTCAACATGACCCACACGTTCAATCCCTCGGCCTCGGACGAGGGCACTCAGTGGACGACATCGGCTGGAATTCAGTACGAGGACCGGAAGTTGAATGCCACCCAGGTCCTGGGACGAACTCTTCTGCCTGGCCAGGAAAACGCGCAGCAGACCACCAGCCAGACGGTGTCCTCGCGCATCGAGCCGGTCCGGGACCTCGGCATCTTTGGGCAGGAAGAGGTACTGCTGGCCAACCGCCGTTTGCTGCTCACCGCCGGTGTCCGAGCCGACCGGAGCAGCGCCAACGGAAACACCGACAAGTTCTTCTTCTATCCCAAGCTGGCGGCATCGTACCGGTTCGTGCAGCCCTTCGGCGGGGTAGACGAGCTCAAGCTGCGGGGAGCCTACGGGCAGACCGGCAACCGGGCGCTCTTCGGGGCCAAGTTCGTCACAGATACCACCGGCACAATCGGTGGACAGTTCGGCACCTACATCGGAAACCGGGCTGGTGATCCAACGATCAAGCCGGAGCGGCAAGAAGAGTTCGAAGGCGGCTTCGATGCCACCTTCGCCAATGGACGGGCCGAGCTGACCCTGACTTTGTATCAGCGGAATATTCGCGACCTGATTCTGGAGCAGACCGTCGCGCCTTCCGTTGGACAGGAGCTCAGAGTCTTCGGCAACGGCGGCAGGCTTCGGAACCGCGGCATCGAAGCCTCGCTTACCCTGCAGCCGGTCCAGAGCCGGGACGTCAACTGGATCTTCCGCACCACGTTCTTTGCTAACCGGGCAAAGATCACCGAGCTCAACGTCCCGCCGTTCCAGGTCGCCGGAGGCGGCTTTGCACTGTCGCTGGGGCTTTTCCAGATCGAGCAAGACAGCTCGCCCACCCAGATCTATGGCCACGCGGGGCTCGATGCCAGCGGGGCTCCCATCCCGGGCAAGGTGGGGGACGCCAATCCAGACTTCCAGATGTCCTTCTCGAACGACATCGACTTCCACCGGTTCACCCTCGGCTTCCTGTTGGATTGGAAACAAGGAGGGGACGTCCTCAATCTGACCGAGTTCCTCTATGATGGGGCTGCGAACAGCAAGGACTATCTCGAGCCTGGCGGTGGTGCGGACCGGGCTAATCGGTTAGGCGCAGGCTTCACCGACGCCTACGTTCAGGATGGATCGTACCTGAAGCTTCGAGAAGTGAATCTCTCCTATAACCTACCCGAGTCGATCACTTCCAGTCTGTTCGGCCAGTCGGTCCGGTTCGCCCGCCTGTCGCTCACCGGACGGAACCTCCTGCGGTTCACGGGGTATCGCGGGCTCGACCCGGAAGTCAGCAACTTCGGTAGCCAGGCGATCGTGCGGAACATCGACGTGGCTCCCTTCCCGCCGAGTCGCAGCTTCTTCTTCTCGATCGACTTGGGGTTCTGACCATGACGCCGACTACTTTCACCCGACTGCTGCTGGCACTCACGGTATCTGGGGCCGGAGCCTGCGACTACGACATCGCGAATCCCAACAGTCCCGCGGTCATCGGCGAGAACCCGTCGGCCCCACAGGTCGGGGCCGCGGCCAACGGCATCCTGATCGCCACCCGCCAGGATCTGGCAGATTGGGCACTGGACGGGGCAATCTGGGGCCGCGAGGCCTTCCGGATCGATCCGGCCGACCCGCGGTATGTCCAGGAAATGATGCAGGGCCCGCTCGATCCCGGAAGCCGTGCCTTCGGCGGTGACCACTGGCTGGAACCGTACTCTGCCATCCGGAGCGCCAACGATCTTCTGGCGGTCATCGGCACCGCGAGTTCGCTGACGCCCGAGCAGCAGAGCTCCACCAGCGGCTTCGCCCGCACTCTGCAGGGGTTCAACTTCATCATTATTCTGAGCTCTCATACTCAGGATCAAATCCCGATCGATGTGGGCCGGGACGCCAGCGCTCCTCCCGCTCCGTTCGTGAGCAATGCAGAGGCATGGAATCACGTCATTGCCCTGCTCGATCAAGGCGCGGCCGAGCTGGTCGGCGATGCATTCCCGTTCACGCTGCCGCCGGGATTTACTGGCTTCAACACGCCCGCCACGTTCCTCCGATTCAATCGTGCCTTGCGCGCACGGGTGGCGGTGTACCGGGGGGACCACGCGGGAGCTCTCACGTTCCTGAGTCAGTCGTTCATCGATCCTGCCGCGCCGATGGATCTGGGTGTTAACATGGACTTTGGGACTGGAGCCGGTGACATCACGAATCCACTCGCGGTGAGCTCGCAGACCAGCGAGAATTTTGGTCATCCCACGCTGGAAACGCAGGCGCAACTTCAGCCGGGCGGCGCACTCGATCAACGGTTCCTCAACAAGCTGGTGAAGCGACCGCCCAGATCGGGGGGTACCACCAATACCACTCCGAATCAGCAGTTTTCCTCTGATCTCGGCTGGATCCGTTATCCGAATCCCAACTCGCCGATCCCTCTGATCAGGAACGAGGAGTTGATCCTGCTCCGGGCCGAGGCCAACATCAGCCTGGGTAACTTGGTTGACGCGGTCACCGACCTCAATCTCGTGAGGCAGACCTCGGGAGGACTGGCGCCGTACAGCGGGCTGGTCGATCAGCCGTCACTGATCAACGAGCTGCTGTACAACAAGCGGTATTCGCTGATGTATGAAGGCGGCCACAGCTGGATCGATTACCGCCGGTATGGCCTGACCGCCAATCTTCAAGCCATCGACCGGGTGGGGCCACCGCCCGACGTCATCTTCACCACTTTGCCGATCCCCGCGTCTGAAACCCAGCCGCGGAGTTGAGTCTTTCAACCTCGGAGGACTTCACAATGGGTGGAATGCGGAGTCTCGTTATCGTGCTCGCACTGCTACCGCTGTTCGTGGCCTGCGGTGGAGATGGCGGCAAGTATGCGGGTACCTGGAAACGGGATCTCTACGGTGAAGGGGAGGTTCGCATGAATCTGGCCTCCAATGGCGGGGTGGAGCTGATGCTGCCCTCGCCCCGCTGGCCCGACTCCGTGGACATGAAAGGGCGGGGCAGCTTCAAGGGCGACACGCTGGTGTTCAAGGCCGACACCACGGCGAGCGCCTGCCAGACTACCGATGCCCGGTACGTCGTCAGCCTGAGTGAGGATCAGCTGCGCATCGCGGGACTCGGAATGGACGGCTGCGGAGGCCGCCGAGCGGCGCTCGTGGGGACGTGGCAGAAGAGTTAGTCGCGAGTTCCGAGTCCCGCGCCACGAGCCGGCTGCCATTGGTATCTTGGCGAACTGATGTTGCAGATCGGATCAGGTCTCGCGATTGGTGACGCGTAACTCGATACCTAACGACGGCCACTGCTGGGTTACACAGTGAAAGGCCCCCAACCCCCATACTAGATCGGTGCAGTCGATGCCGATCACATCACGCGCGGGGAAGAGGCGCTGCAGTGTCGTTTGCGCCTCGGCATCGCGATCCGGATCGTAGGTGGGCAGCAGAACGAGACTGTTGGCGATGTAGAAGTTGGCGTAGCTGGCCGGAAGCCGCTGGCCTTCGTGCCAGAGCGGGCGAGGCATGGGGAGAGTGACCACCCGGAGCGGTCGCCCGTCCTGGTCTGTCATCCGACTAAGCCGCTCCAGATTGGCCTGGAGCGGCTCGTAGTTTTCATCTGCTGGATTATCCTCGACGACGGTGACCACCGTCGTCGGATCGACGAAGCGAGTAAGGTCATCCACGTGACCATCGGTGTCGTCCCCCGCAATGCCATCGCCCAGCCACAAAATGTGGGACACCCCGACATAGGAGCGGAGGTAGTGCTCGATCTCTGACCGATCGAGACCAGGGTTTCGGTTGGGGTTGAGCAGGCAGGCTTCGGTCGTGATCAGGGTTCCCCGGCCGTTGACATCGATGGAACCGCCCTCCATTACGATTCCTGGAGTGAACACTGGAAGCCCCAGCTCCTTGGCGACTCGGGTAGGAACCACATCGTCCAGGTCATAGGGCGGGTACTTGCCTCCCCAAGCGTTGAAATCCCAGTCGACGATTGCCTCGCTCCGATGGCCGTCCTGCTGCCCCTGCTGGATGAACATGGGCCCGTGATCCCGGCACCATGCATCGTTCGTCGGGTTGTAGTGGAAGAAGACGTTGCCTGCATCGGCACCGCCATCGGACAACAGGCGGCGGACTTCCTGCTCCATCGACAGGCCGGCGACGTTGATGTGCACCTCCTCACGATCGGCCAGGTGACCCACCATTCGGGCAAAGATGGGCGGTATGGGGTCGAACTTACCCGGCCAAGAGGCATGCTTATGGGGCCAGCTGAGCCAGGTGCCCCGGTGCGGCTCCCATTCCGCCGGCATCCGGTAACCAAGTTCGGCCGGAGTTGTCATGGCGAAGTGAAACGTAAAAAGTAAAGAGTGAAAGCAGTGATAAGAGACTTACTCATCACTTTTTACCCTTCACTGTTCACGCTTCACTGTTTTCAGTCGTCCAGGTATCGCTTGGTAAGATCGCCGTAGGCGTCGATGCGGCGGTCACGCAGAAAGGGCCAGTGGGTGCGGCTCGCGTCCACCTTCGAGAGATCGCAGGCAGCGATCAACACTTCCTCGTCGGTCCCGCCTTTGACCAGAATCCGGCCTCCCGGATCGGACACGAAGCTGCCGCCCCAGAACTCGAGTCCGCCGGCGGGATCACCCTCGTGACCTACGCGATTGACCGAACAGACAAACACGCCATTGGCAATGGCATGACTCCGCTGGATGGTCTCCCAGGCGGCTTGCTGCTGCGCTCCGTGCTCCCGCTTCTCGCCGGGCAGCCAGCCAATCGCGGTGGGATAAAAGAGGATTTGTGCTCCGCTTAATGCCGTCAAACGCGCTGCCTCGGGATACCACTGGTCCCAGCAGACCAGAACGCCAATGCGCCCAAAGCGGGTGTCCCAGGACCGGAACCCCAGGTCGCCGGGAGTGAAATAAAACTTCTCGTAGTATTGGGGGTCATCCGGAATGTGCATCTTCCGGTACTTGCCCAGGTAACGGCCATCGGCATCGATCACCGCGGCCGTATTGTGATAGAGTCCTTGAGCCCGCTTCTCGAAAAGGGAGGCCACGATGACAACTCCGAGCTCTCCAGCCAGGCGGCCCAGGAGCTCGGTCGAGGGTCCCGGCACCGGCTCCGCCAAATCGAAGCAGCCGTGGTCTTCGGTCTGGCAAAAGTACTGACTGCGAAACAACTCCTGCAGGCAGACGATCTGGGCGCCTCTCGAGGCAGCGTTCCGGATCCCCTGCACCGCCGTCTTCATGTTACGGTCTGGGTCGGCGGTACAGCGCATCTGCACCAGACCCAGTGTGACCGTCGTCGTATCGCCGTTCGTCATGCGGGGATAATAATCCCACGGCACTGGAAGTACACAAGCAGGTGACCTGCATCACCTAGCGTTCAGCCGAGACACACAATTTTGCTGGGGACCCGCCGCATCGGCGGCCATACCTGCGAAAGGGTGCAATTATGATTGGCGGTTGCCGGAGCCTCTGGTCTCACCTGAATCGGCAGAAATCTCGTAGGTTCACGTTTGGCGCTCTCCTCCTGGCAGGATTGGTCGGATGCGGCCGAGATCAGCGTTCCGGCGCTGCGCCAGCAGATACAAGTCCAGCGGGAGTCGCTGACACCTACTCTGCAGCCGTGACGGACACGGCTAGTGCCACTGCTCAGGATATCACCCGGCCGACGCGGTCGGATACGGCTATGGTAGGCAGTGACACGGCCAAGTCGATGGCTGCGAAGCCGACTCCCCCGAAGCCTGCAGCCCGGAAGCCCGCCGCACGACCGACGCCGTCGCGACCGGACACGAGCACTGCGGCAGCTCCGACGCCCCAGACTCCATCGGCTCAACCTTCTGCTTCGGACACGGGGCAACCAGCCGCTCCCACAGACACGACGGCGGGCGCACCCGCACAACCAGGTGAGACCACAGCCACCACACCCGCCGCTCAGCCGGCCGAGACCACGACCGCTGCGCCAGCCGCGGCCGATCAGGCCACCGCGCCGCTGCGGGACGAGTATCACCGGGCCCCGCTGGATACAGTTTCGCAACAGGTCTACGATGGCTGGAAGCAGTACAATCTGAACTGTGCCCGCTGTCATGGAGAGGATGTGCTGGGCACCACGATCGCGCCGCATCTCATCGTTTCGTTAAAGCCAAATGGGCCGATTAACACCAAGGAGCTGTTCGTGCAGGTCGTCTGCGCGGGTAGGCCGGAAAAGGGCATGCCTGCGTGGTGCCCCTTGGGTATGGAGATGCCGACGATCGAGTCGATCTATGCCTACGTGAAGGCGAGAAGCGACGCCAAGCTTCGGCCGGGCCGTCCGGCCTTGCGAGCTGGAGGCTGAGCGGTTTCTCGCTGGAGAGACGAACGACATGACGAGATTACCGAGACCCGGATCGGGTTTCCTTGTGTTGCTTCTGGCAGGATGGGCTCAGACCGCCTGCAGTCCACCCGAACAAACCACCGATGATACCGGGCCGGCCCCGGTCGATACGGCGCAAGCCCCGAGTCCCTCGAACGACACGACACTCGTCCCGGGTACCACCCCCAGTACCCTCGATACGGCAGTTGTCCCGGACACTGCGGTTGCCACCCCGCCCATTATCCCCTCCCAATCGAGCGTTCCGAGAGATACCCCTCCCTCTACTTCGCAGGAGACGAGTGCCGAGCAGCCGAGCGGCACTGAGACTGGGCAACAAAGGGGGCAGGTCAGTGAGGTGGAGTACGAGGGCTGGCGGCAATACAGCGTGAACTGCGCCCGCTGTCACGGGCAGGATGCATTGCCGAATCCGGTCGCTGCTGACCTGCTGGTCTCCGTGGGCCCGAATGGTCCGGTCCGCTCTCCCGAGGAGTTCGCCCGGGTGGTGAGCGAAGGTCGTCCGGATCGTGGTATGCCGGCTTTCAAGGGTATCATGACCCCCGAGCAGATCCAGGCCGTCAACGCTTATGTGAAGGGCCGGGCCGATAAACGCATCCCACCCGGACGGCCCGACCGGCCGACCGGCTGAACTTCAGTTTTGGCCCGAAGGACCGCCTCCGCAGCTTTCCCCAGGCCGGACAAGGCACAGATCGCCGCTGCTGCCGGGAAAACGGTTCCCGATCTGATCGGTCCCGGACTCAAGGTCCTCTTCTGTGGGATAAACCCGAGCCTGTATTCTGGTGCCACGGGACATCATTTCGCCCGGCCCGGCAACCGGTTCTGGCCCGTCTTGCACCTGGCGGGTTTCACCCCCCGCCTGCTGCGGCCTTGTGACGAGCACCTTCTGTTGGATATGGGCGTCGGCATCACCAATCTGGTTGCTCGAGCGACGGCATCGGCTGCCGAGCTCACGGTTAGTGAGCTGCTGGCGGGGCGCCGGCGTTTGGAGCAGAAGGTGAAGCGCCATTCACCCCGGTGGGTTGCCGTGGTCGGCATCGGTGCCTACCGGATGGCGTTCGAGCGTGCTGAGGCGCTGGTGGGCCAACAGCTCGAGACTATTGGCCGGAGTGGTCTATGGGTGCTGCCCAACCCGAGCGGGCTCAACGCGAACCATCAGCTTCCCGATCTGGTCCGCGCGTTCGCGGCCCTTTTCCGAGCAGTTCGGCTCGGGCGCGCGGGCTAAGCGGTTGCCATGAGGAAACGCAGCCCTATCATGTGGTCGTGGCCCATCGGGCTCGTCCTGATGAGCGGCTGTGGTGAGGAGATGCGAGCGCACGAGGAACATGCCGTGCTCGCCGGCAGCTTCGTAACCGGGGACTCGGTAGCGCTGGCTACCCTGCTCCATGCAGACTTTGTCGTCCAGCCACCGACTCCTGATAGTGCTCGGCAAGGTGCGGCAGCCCGCTCCTACCTGCTTCAGCTGGCAGCCAACACCAAGGTTACCGAATCACGGCTTCACCCTCAGATTGTCGTGCCCGAAGGTCCCTTTGCTCTCGAGGAGGGGACTTGGGAGCTCCGGGTGGGGGATCGACAGTATCGCAGCCCCTACATGCTTCGGTGGCGCACCACACCTTCGGGCTGGCGCGTGGTCCTCTGGCGGTGGGGAAGATTCCGGTGAGGCATTCTCATCGAGATCGAGAGGGAGGGTGAGCGATGGCTAGCTCCAGCTCACTGCGTGAGCACGTGGCCGAGCTTCTCACCTGGGAAGATGCTCACGCGAGCTTCGACTCCGCTGTCAGCGGTCTCCCCGAGGCGTTGTGGGGCACGCAGCCGGCCGGGGTGCCGTATTCTCCGTGGCAGCGCTGGAGCATCTGCGAATAACGCAGCACGATATCCTGGACTTCTGCCTCAATCCCGAGTACCGGGAGCTCAACTGGCCGGACGATTACTGGCCACCCCAGGCATCGCCGCCTGGGCCGGGCGCCTGGGCAGACAGCATTGAACAGTTCCGGCGGGACCGCGCCGCGCTCCAGCGATTGGGCCGCGATGCGCGGATCGAATTGGAATCGGCCATTCCGCATGGACAGGGCCAGACCTATCTCCGCGAGCTCCTTCTCGCAGCGGATCACGCGGCTTACCACATTGGGGAGCTGGTTGTTGTGCGCCGACTGCTCGGGGCATGGCCGCCGCCTTCCAAGCGGTAGCTCCCAGCACGCGATTTACCGGCGTCCCAGGAAGAGCTTTCCGTGCCAGCTGCGCACCCGCACTGAATCTCCCATTCTCCTGCCATCCACCTGCTCCAGTGCGAGCCTCACCCGGCGGGCTCCCGCGCTCGCATCGAGGCCCAGCCGTTCTGACGGAACATCCTGCCGTGCAGCAGAATCACTCATGAGCTTCTGCACCAGCCGCGTCACGTCGAAGAGAACCGTATCCTGGTGTATCCCCGCCCGCGCTACTCCTGTGGTGGTATCGAAACGGATCCAGACTGAATCGGTTCCAATCCGCTGGGCAGCGGAGTTCGCGGACGATACCTGCAGCATCCAATCATATCCGCTAATCCGGGTAGCGCCGTCCCGAGTGGCGTTGAAGAAGACATACCCATCTCGCGAATAGGCATACTCGGGAACGTAGGTTACCCCTGCTACAGCGAGTATCTGGCGTGCTACCGAGTCTCGCTTGCCCCGGTGAGCCGATACCGAGTCCCAATCCACCGGTGGAAGGTCCCGGGGAACTGCCGCCGCAATCTCGCGACGACTCCCGTGGTCCAGTAGAAAACGAAGGGCCGCGCTGGCTTCCCGACCTTTCTCGGGATTATCCCTTGCTCTGAGCAAATTCTCCAGCCGCCGGCCCTGACTCGCTACGGAAAGACTGGTCATACTGAACGGGCCATACAAAGTGAAGAGAAGCAGGGCGGCGAGGGTCACCGGGATGCGTCGAATACCCGCATTGGGCTGTGCGGTGTAACTCACGGCGATGCTGAGGAGCCAGACTCCCAGCACGATGCCGAGCAGCCGAGGCTCGGTCAACCCGTAGGGGAGTACTCGTTTCCAGAATGCCAGGAGGAGCACGGCGGCTGCCGGGATGAGCCCGATGAAGAGCCACCGGGTGTAGGTACGAATCCACGCTTCGTCCCGCTCATTGCGGAGTGGGTGTACCAGGAGAAAGCCCAGCAATCCCGCAACCGCCACGCTGGTTACCAGCCAGCCAATCCAGCCGGAGGGCCATTCGCCGCCTGCGATGATCTTCACCAGATAAGCCAACAGGAGCACGAGATACACGAAGACGATCGGGGTCAGGACGTATTGCGCGAACACCTTGAGCACCCGAGGGTAGCTGCTGTCGATGGCGAGTGCCTGTATTCCCCGGGGAACTCCGGCCAGGAAGATCATGGTGTTCACTACGAACGCCATGATCAGGTAAAGCCGGCCGTAGACCTCGCCCGGCACATCCACGCCGAAGAGTTGGTCCAGGGCGGCGAGGGCAATCGCCAGCCCGATGAAGAGCACCAGTGAAAAAAGGGCCGATCGCAGAATTCCCTGGAAAAGCCGGCGGTTGTACTGCCAATCGGCGCGGCTTTCGGGGTACCCGAGAAAGGGCAGGGTTGCTACCAGCAAGTGGAGCCCTACGTTGAGCTGGAAATAGCGGATTGCCTCATGCTTTCGGTCGGGTCCGGGCCAGTACAGGAAGAGGAGCACCAGTAGCGCGATACCAAACGCATTCAGGACTGCGGAGGGTCTGGCGGTCCACCCCCGCTCTTCCGCCAACAGAGTCAGGGCCAGGCTGAGCGGCAATCCCAGCGCCGCCACCATCGCCACCCGGACCCAGGGAGTATCATCCGATGCGGTGGTAGCGATGATACTCGCAGCGGCGGCAACGACTCCCGCGGCCATCGTCCAAGGAAACCGAAGGACAATTTCCCGTCCCCGCGCGGCCAGGCCTACAAACGAGGGGAAGTGCATCATGCTCGGGATCGGGTGTGCCGGATGCCGCAGGCGCTGTTCGCAGTAGATTCGCCACCGGCGGAAGACGAAATTCGAGGGTTCACTCTGGGATGCGGTTGGAGGTCATGATGAAACCTGAAGAGCTCGATGGCATCCTGACATTCCTTCGAGCTGCGGAGCGGCTCAAGACCGTCACTCGCAGCGGATGGACGTCGACCGGCCAGCCCGAGAGTGTGGCGGAGCACACCTGGCGGCTCTGTCTGATGGCCATGCTCCTGTATGGCCGAGCCCCGGATGTGGACCTGGCGCGCCTGCTCAAGATGTGCCTCATCCACGATCTCGGCGAGGCCATCGGCGGCGATGTTCCGGCTCCGCTGCAAGATGAAGCGCTCCCCAAGTCGGATGGAGAGCGCCGCGACCTGCTCGAGCTGATCGAGCCGCTGTCGGCCGAGCTGCGGCAGGAGATTCTCGAGCTGTGGGATGAGTACGAGGCCGCCACTTCGCGTGAAGCGGCGTTGGCCAAAGGATTGGACAAGCTGGAGACGATTCTTCAACACACCCAGGGGCAAAACCCGGCGGACTTCGACTACTCGTTCAATCTCGAGTATGGCCTGCGGTACACGGGCGTGGATCCCGTCCTTGCCGCCATCCGGGCACGGCTGGATGCGGAGACTGCCCGTCGGGCCGGCGATTCGCAGGCGCGCTAGACCTTATTGCTTCACCCAGGTGGGACGGAGGTCACGGGTCACGTCGGCAATCAGCTGACGCACTACCTCTCCGTACGCTTCTTCCTTGTCCCTGACCGAAATCGAGGGAAGCCGGTCCGAGATGTTGAGGCGCCCGATCGTTCCGTTTGCCATCGAGCTCGAGCGCCAGACAGTTCCGCCGGTGCTGGTGGACAGCAAGCGGACTGTGAGCTCGGCTGAAACCCCCGCCCGCAGGTTGACACCCGATGCATCGAGGTGCCCGCGCGGCTTGACTCTCGACACCTTGAGAGTCCCGACGAACACCGCGGGAACCCCCTTCTGCTTGCCCAGTGCCTGAGCGAGGGCGACCCCGTCCACATGCGCGGGTACCGCCTTCACGGAGGAGTCAGCGGAGCCCAGCTCGAGCAGTTCGATCCCCGACTGGCTGGCCAGCAGTGCCTCGGCGAACCGCTGAGTGGCCAGTGTACTCATGCCGTCGTTTGCCTGATCGGCGGAGAAGGTGACCAGCGCGACCCTCCCATAGGGAGCCAAATCGAGTCTGGGCGCCACCTGCGCGTATTTGGAGGAACAGGCCGCGAGAACCAACGACCCGCAAAGCGCCAGCACGTGTTGCAATCGGACAGGCTGACCCGCACTGTACCTGAGCATCTTTGGCCGCATCTGTTGGGGATACGCCCACGAGGGGCAAGACACGAGCCAGTAGCCCGGATTGTGCTATGCCTCCCTTACTAGAGCTATCCAGTCCAACAGGGAGCAGCGGATATGAAGAACCAGCCCACGCAGTTGACCCCTACCTCGGCAGGTTTGCCCGGAATTCTCCGGCTGACGGCGGGACTCGTCATCCTCGCCCTGGCGGCCCTCGCCAGTCTGGTTGTGCTGGAGATCGTCCCACTGGAGCAGGTTGTCCCTCATGGCCGCCGCATTGTCCTGCTCGCGATCATTGTCGCCCTGGCTGCGGCCGGAATTGCCGGACTGGTCCGGTGGGGACGCCGAAGCTGATCGCCGGTGCCTGGAATGGCGCAGTTCAGGAGACCGTTCAGCCGGCTACGCGCTGACTCCCGACCTCACCGTGGGCTAGAGGGAGCGGCGCCGGTACTTGGATCTCGATTGTGGCTGCACCGAGCTGAACCGGCCAACGAAGCGTAATCGATTCACCCTGCCTGGTGCGGTCGAAGCCGCGCTCCGATTTGGCCACCGTCTCGATAGGATAGCTCCACGTCTCAGCCGAGGGCTCCGAGCGAATCTCGAGCGGTGCAGAGAGCGACAGCTCGACGGCAAAGCGATCTACAGCCTGCCCTGCGGAGACATCCCAGGTGTAGCCGACGGTGATGGCTCCATCCGCGGAAAACCGAAATCGCTTGCTCAGGAGTCCGCCTTCGCATACGATGTCGACCGCCTCGGGTGTGCGGCTGATTCGGTGATTGTAGTGGGCCGAGGCCCAGGAGCGTACCGGCCAGAAGTCTCCCGAGGCGTACTGGTTGAGATCGAGGCCGGCGGGCAGGATCCGATCTACCAGCAGGGCACGGTCGTTTGCATCGAGTGGCGGCCGCTGCTCCAGCCGAAGTCCTTCCTCGATATCGTGGATGCTGGGCGTTCCCCCGTCGCCGCCGTGGGTCTCGGCACGCTGCTCCAGCGCCGTGTCGTGATAAGCCTCGCGACGGCGGGTCAGCGTATTGGCATAGTTGGTCTCAGTCGCGAAAACCGTATACTCCTCGAGCGCGCCGCCTCGCCAGGGACTGACGATCGCGGAAAACTGGTCGGAGTGGACCCAGATCTCCTCGTGGCCATCGCCGTCGAGGTCCAGAATCTCCGCAGTCAGCCCCTCACCCTGCCGCAGCTCGCGTTCCGCTTGGGCGAGGTTGCGCCAGATCGCGTC
>JAICPP010000149.1 GCA_025929805.1 Gemmatimonadales bacterium
CGGAAACGCTCACCGGTCTACGTGAGATCGAGGCGCTCGCCATTCGAATGCGGACCATGTTACGGGAGATTTGAGGACCGGTCCCCGGTCCCTGGTTCCCCGTCCCTGGCCTTTACGCCGACACCGGTAACTCACCTGGATCGGGGAACGCCGCGACAAACGCCTCCACTGCATTGGGATCCAGCTGAGTGCCGGCCACCCGTCGGAGCTCGCCCAGAGCATCGGCGGGAGGCCGGGCATCTCGATATGGCCTCCGAGTGGTCATAGCGTCAAAGGAGTCGGCCACGGCCACGATGCGAGCTTCGATCGGGATCTTTTCGCCACGCAACCCATCGGGGAACCCCCGCCCATCCAGCCGTTCGTGATGGGAACGCACGATTCGGAGCACGTCCGGCGATTCATGAGCCAATGGCGACAGCATCCGCTCACCGAGGGCGGGATGCTCCGTGATCTGCCTGAACTCGTCGGCGGTCAGTGAGCTGGGTTTGTGGAGCACAGCCTCCCGGGTCCCGATCTTCCCAATGTCATGCAGCTCTCCTCCCAGTCGGATGCCGTCGAGCCCGGGGCCGGCAAAGCCGAGCCGGGCCGCGGTGGCCACCGCATACCGGCTGACCCGTATGGAGTGACCTCGGGTATAGGCATCCTTGGCCTCCAGCGCGCGAGCCAGCATCTGAACGCCCTGAAGAAAGAGGTCCTGGATCCGTTGAGCCTGCTCCTGAACCTGACGCTCGAGGTGCTGCTGGTAGAACCGGTTCTGCAGCACCAGTGCGCGTTTCTCCAGCGCGCGCGCGACTCGTGCCTGCAGCTCGCTGAGGGAGATAGGCTTCAGGAGAAAGTCCGCCGCTCCAAGGTGGAGGCAGTCTACCGCCGTCGTTGTCTCGCTTATCCCGCTGAGCATGATCACCGAACTGTCGGGAAACTTCTGCCGCACCGCTTCGAGAAACCCCATGCCATCCAGTTCGGGCATGCGCATGTCTGAGATGATCAGGGGGATCTCGCCGGTCTGGTCCAGGACCTTGAGCCCCTCTCGGCCGGTGCACGCTTCCAGACAATTGAAGCCCTGGGCTTGCAGCATGCGCGCCAGCGACCGACGAACGCTGGGCTCGTCGTCCACGATGAGACAGTTTGCGCTGCCGGCCACGACCGGCTTCGCATCCTCGGCGTGTGGCATGTGCGGCTAGACCGTATGGTGGGATGATGGATGCCACGAACATCCAATCGGACAAACATCGTAAAAGCATCGGCCCCGATTGTCCACTGTCAACCGTCACGGCAGTATTATGTCACCGACAAACGTTGGTGCTCGAATCGGCTGAACGGCTTACTTTACACCTATGACCGACTCTTTCGGCGCACGATCAACGCTCAAGGTGGGTGGGCGAGCCTTCGAGATCTTCCGGTTGGATGCGCTTTCCGGAGCAGGTATGGCTGTGGAGCGCCTCCCCTACTCGCTCCGGATTCTGCTGGAGGATCTGCTGCGCACCGAGGACGATGTCACGGTTACCCGGGATGACGTAGAAGCGCTGGCCCGGTGGTCGCCGAAGACCCCGCCCACTCGCGAGATCGCCTTTACACCCGCGCGGGTTCTGCTGCAGGACTTTACTGGTGTTCCGGCTGTGGTCGATCTCGCGGCCATGCGAGACGCCATGGCAGAACTGGGTGGCGACCCGGCCAAGATCAACCCGCTGCAACCGGTGGAACTGGTGGTCGACCATTCGGTGCAAGTAGATGCCTTCGGCACACCTACGGCATTCCAGACCAACGTGGATCTCGACTATCAGCGGAACCGCGAACGCTACCAGTTTCTCCGCTGGGGACAGCGAGCCTTCGAGAACTTCCGGGTGGTGCCACCCAACACCGGCATCGTGCATCAGGTCAATCTCGAGTATCTGGCTCGGGTGGTGTTCACCTCGGACGAGAACCCGCATGCTCTTACCGGGGACCTCCCGCAGGCGTATCCCGATACTCTGGTGGGAACTGACTCGCACACCCCGATGGTGAACGGCCTCGGTGTCCTGGGGTGGGGAGTTGGGGGAATCGAGGCTGAAGCAGCGATGCTGGGGCAACCGGTCTCCATGCTCATACCCGAAGTGATCGGCTTCAGACTGGAAGGACGGCTTCCTGAAGGGGCTACCGCCACCGATCTGGTGCTGACCGTGACCGAACTGCTTCGGCGCAAAGGCGTAGTGGGGAAATTCGTCGAGTTCTATGGCCCAGGCCTCGCGAGTCTGGCTCTGGCGGACCGGGCAACGATCGGGAATATGTCGCCCGAATACGGCGCTACCTGCGCCATTTTCCCCGTCGATGAAGTAACCTTGCAGTACCTTCGGTTCACCGGTCGCTCAGAGGAGCGAGTGGCGCTGGTTGAGGCCTACATGAAGGAGCAGGGACTCTTTCATTCGGCCAAGTCACCGGAGCCGGTGTTCACCGATACACTTTCGCTCGATCTGTCGACGGTCGAGCCCAGTATCGCGGGCCCTCGCCGTCCACAAGACCGGATTCGGCTTTCGGAGGCCCGGCGCTCCTTCCGTGACGCCCTGCCGAGCCTGCTGCCGGCTAACTCCCCGCCGACCGGGAAAGAGTCTGCGAAAGGATCCGGCCAAGGTCCCGCGGCGGTAGGTGTCTGGGGGGAAGGCTCTCCGGAATCACCCTCGGCTCGAGCCGTCATGGTCGAGGATGTCGCCATCGCGTTGGATCACGGTTCGGTCGTGATCGCGGCCATCACCAGCTGCACCAATACGTCCAACCCGTCCGTCATGTTGGCCGCGGGCCTTCTCGCCAAGAAGGCCGTCGAGCGGGGGCTGGAGCGCAAACCCTGGGTCAAGACATCGCTCGCGCCCGGTTCAAAGGTGGTCATGGACTACTACGAGCGGGCGGGCCTCACGCCCTATCTCGAGCGACTCGGGTTCAACCTGGTGGGCTATGGCTGCACGACCTGTATCGGCAACTCCGGCCCGCTGCCTCTCGAGATCTCCGATGCCATCCAGCGACGGGGCCTGGTCGCATGCTCAGTGCTCTCCGGTAACCGGAACTTCGAGGGCCGGATCAACTCCGACGTGCGGGCTAATTACCTGATGTCTCCACCCCTGGTAGTGGCGTTTGCGTTGGCGGGAAGGATCGACATCGATCTTCTGACGGAGCCGCTCGGCCATGATCCCCGGGGGATTCCGGTGTTTCTCCGGGATATCTGGCCAAGCTCGGCAGAGGTGGAAAAGACGCTGGAGGCATCGATCAAGTCGGACATGTACCGGAGAAGCTATGGGGCCGTGTTCGCGGGGGACGAGCGCTGGAACGGCCTCCAGGTCCCCGAGGGAGACCGATTCGAGTGGTCGCCGAGCTCGACGTATGTCCGCCGGCCGCCCTACTTCGAGGGGATGTCGAAGGAAAGTCCCGCAGCCGTGAGCGAGATCAGGGGAGCCCGGGTCATTGCGGTGCTGGGCGACAGCGTCACTACCGATCACATCTCTCCCGCCGGAAGCATCAAGAAGGACTCGCCGGCGGGACGGTACCTGCTGGCCCAGGGAGTCACGCTGTCGGAGTTCAACTCCTACGGCTCCCGCCGCGGCAACCACGAGGTGCTGGTGCGGGGGACTTTTGCCAATACCCGGATTCGCAATCGGCTGGCGCCGAATACGGAGGGTGGGGTCACGACCTACCTGCCGACCGGTGAGATCATGTCCATTTACGATGCCGCCATGCGCTATCAGGCTGAGGGTATACCGCTCCTGGTGCTGGCTGGAAAGGAATACGGTTCGGGCTCGAGCCGAGACTGGGCCGCCAAGGGGCCGGCCTTGCAGGGTATCCGTGCCGTTTTTGCGGAGAGCTATGAGCGAATCCACCGCTCCAACCTGGTCGGCATGGGAGTCCTGCCGCTCCAGTTCGCTCCGGGTGAATCGGTGGACGGCCTCGGCCTCACAGGTCGGGAGACGTTCGATCTCGAAGGACTCAGCAGCGCCATCCAAACCGGGTTTGCGACGGGACGAACGCTCACCGTGAGAGCGCGCAAGGAGGACGGGTCCAGCATCACCTTTACTGCCACGATCCGAATTGACACTCCGCAAGAGGTCCTGTACTACCAACACGGCGGCATTCTGCGCTACGTCCTTCGACAGCTGCTTTGGGGCAGACAGAAGGCGAGAGCGATCGGCGCAGGCCCGGCCACCACGCCTGCTTCGCGTCCCAATGCCAAGCGAGTGGATCAGGGCTCTCTCGAGTCTTTTCCCGCCAGCGATCCGCCGGCGTACTGAAGGAACGGAAAAAGACGGGAACGTAGGGAAAGACGGGAAGGACGGGAGGGATGGGATCCTCATTCACGCTGGTCGAGTCGCTCCCCTCCGTTTTATACTTCGTAACCCCCCGTTACCTCTTTTCCCGTCCGCCCCATCCTTCCCCTCCTTCCCGTCCTTTAAAAGGAGTACCGATGCCTGGCGTACAGGCACGTCTCAAAGCCGAGCATAAGCGGAGATATCTCGATCTCGACCCTACGGTTTGGTATCAGGTCGTCCCGATTTTTCCGGGGGTGACTCAGCGGATGGTCAACATGGCGGGTGAGCGCCTTGCACGGATTGCGACGCCCCGGGGGTTTGTGACTATCAGAGCGGAGCACCTGGAGTTTCGACCTGCGGAGGCGAGCTCCAGGAGCCAGGTATAGCGGCTCGTTAACCGGAGGGGGCGGCGGCGCGACGTTGGGAGCGCTGATCGAGCATCGTCCGCACCTTGGAGGCGAGGGCACCCGGCGTAAAAGGCTTCTGCTGAAAGGGAGCACCGGGATCGAGCAATCCCCGCTGCACCACATCGTCACCGGTGTAACCGGACATGTAGAGAATCGGCAGATCGGGATCAAACAGGGCCAAGTGCTGGCCAAACTCACGTCCACCCATCTCGGGCATCACGACGTCACAGACAACCAGGTCGACGGTGGCAGGATGTTGTTGGACGAAGCGGAGGGCATCGGTCCCATCCCTGGCTTCGACGACGGTGTAGCCGTGATCCCTCAGCCCCCGCATGGCCAGATTTCTCACGACCTCCTCGTCCTCGATCACCAGGACGGTTTCCGATCCTCTGGTTGCCTGCGGCTCCGGCATCGAGGATTCTGCGGTAGCGTGGGCCGACTGAGCTTCCGGCAGGTACACCTTGAACACGCTTCCCTGGCCGGCCTCACTGTAAACCCAAACAAATCCGCCGCTCTGTTTGACGATCCCGTAGACGGTGGACAGCCCCAGGCCAGTCCCCTGCCCGATCGGCTTCGTGGTGAAGAAGGGCTCGAAAATTCGGGTTTGAACGTCCGAGTCCATTCCGCAACCGGTGTCACTCACGGCCAACATGATATACCGGCCAGGAGGGATGTTTACACCGTCGTGCCGTTCGGCATAGGCCGCATCCAGCACCGCCGGCGCCGTTTCGATGGTCACGCGACCGTGCTCATCGATGGCATCCCGAGCGTTGAGCACCAGATTGATGAGCACCTGCTCCAGCTGACCACGATCGGCCCGCATCTGGCCGGCCTGAGGCGAGAGCCTCAGCTCGAGGTGCTTGTCTTCGCCGAGCGAATGCCGCAGCATCTTCTCCATCTCGGCGACGACGGCATTGATCTGAACCGTCTGGGGTCGCAGGAACTGCTGGCGGGTAAAGGCGAGTAATTGCCGGGTCACGTCCGCAGCCCGGGTACCGGCCTTGATGACCTCCTCGACGTCGGCTCGGCGGGGGTCGTTTGGATCGAGACTGCGGAGCAGGAACTCGCTGAAGCCGATCACCCCGGTCATCATGTTATTCACTTCGTGCGCGACACCTCCCGCCAGCTTCCCGGCGGCCTGCATCCGCTCGGCCCGGCGAAGATGTTCCTCGACCCGCTTTCGTTCCGTGATGTCCCGGTAGATACCGCGAATGACCGACGGCTTCCCGTCCTTGAACGTGCAGCTCAGGTTCCCTTCGACCGTGATCGGAGATCCATTCTTTGGCAGGATGATGAGTTCGACATGGTCCAGGCGCTCTCCGGCGAGCACCTGCTGAAAGACGGTTTCAAAGTGGCTCCGGCTATCGGGGTGCACCACATCGGACAACTGCATCCGGCAGATCTCGTCTTCCGAATATCCAGTGCCCTCCTGCCAGGCCTTGTTGACGTACAGCAGGGCGCCATCGGGCGCAGCCATGCACACGAGGTCACTGGCATTATCGAACAGATCGCGATACCGCTCCTCGCTCTCCCGCAAGGCCCGGTCGGCCCGCTTGCGTTCGCTCACGTCTCGAGCATTGAGAACGATCCCCCGTATGGTTGGGTCCGTGAGGAGATCGGTTCCCACAGCTTCGAGCCAGACCGGTGTTCCATCACCCCGGCGCAGGCTGAACTCAATGGGACCATCCCCGCTCGGCCCGCCGTTCCGACCTAGTAGAGTGATCACTGCGTCGTGGTCCTGCTGGTCCAGATAGGTCAGCAGATTGCTGCCGACCAGCTCCGCAGGGGAGTGGCCCACGATCCGGCTGGCCGAGTCACTTGCGTACAGGATGACGCCATCGGGCGCGACGATCGTAACCAGGTCGGAAGAATTCTGGACCAGTGAGCGAAACCGCCGCTCGCTGGCGGCCAGCGCCGTTTGGGCCTGAATCTTTTCCGCACGGGCACGCTCCCGCTCCAAAGCCGCTTCGATGGCCGGCCCGATCCGAGCCAGGTTGCTCTTGAGGAGATAGTCGGTGGCCCCGGCCTTCATGCAGCCGACGGCCGTTTCCTCATTGACCGATCCGGTGACAATCAAGAACGGCGTGCTCGGTACCCGCTCCCGGGCGAGCGAGAGTGCGGTCATGCCGTCGAATCGCGGGAGGGTATAGTCGGAGAGGATCACATCGGGTCGAAAGCTCTCCAACTCATGGAGAAAGCCTTCACGGCTATCGACTCGGCGGGCAGAGAACGGAATGC
Organism: Gemmatimonadales bacterium; assembly: GCA_025929805.1. Taxonomy (GTDB): domain Bacteria; phylum Gemmatimonadota; class Gemmatimonadetes; order Gemmatimonadales; family GWC2-71-9; genus CAVVWJ01. The sequence continues at coordinate 6,911 of JAICPP010000149.1, forward strand.
TGGCGCGCTCGAGCTCATACTCCACGAGCTCGGCATCCATCGGTACGTCTTCCAGAATAAGAATTCGGAGAGGTTCCTGTCGCATCCACATTCCGTTAACCACGGACAGACCACTGCCGGTCACCCGTGCACTGTTCTATCTTGAAATCGAAGTGAAGTGTCGCCTATATGGGTGGTAAGTCAAGCGGCTCGAACTCGCTACTGAGCTTTTCCAGAAGGTGTGACCTACCTCACAGCCGGTCTGCTCGCCACCCGGGCAAGTTGATAGGTCTCCGTCCAAGAACAGCTGGTTCCCCGGGAGTTTTCATGCCGACTGAACAGTCGACCAGTAATGGTCGCACGACCGGTAATGGCCGTAAGTCGAAGCGTCGCCGCCCCCCTGCCCGAATGAGTCCGCCCTCCTCCGACACGCTGGACACCGATCAGTTGCTTGCGGTGCTCACCGCCGTCCGAAAAGGCGACTTCTCGGTCAAGATGCCGGTCTCACAGGTCGGAGTTGCCGGTAAGATCTGTGATGCTTTGAACGACATCATCGACCTCAACCGGGAAACGGCGCGAGAGCTCGAGCGGGTGAGCCAGTCAGTAGGTAAGGAAGGAAAGATCACCCAGCGAGCTCATTTGCACGGTGCCGCGGGAGCGTGGGCGGCGTCGATCAGCTCGGTGAACACTCTCATCGGAGATCTGGTTCAGCCCACCAGCGAAGTAGCCCGTGTGATCGGCGCCGTGGCGAAGGGAGATCTCTCCCAGTCCATGTCGCTGGACATCGAGGGGCGGCCACTCATGGGCGAGTTCCTCCGCATCTGGAAAACCGTGAACTCGATGGTGGACCAGCTGAGCTCGTTCGCTTCCGAAGTGACTCGCATGGCCCGCGAAGTCGGCACCGAAGGCAAGCTGGGCGGCCAGGCGCGGGTAAAGGGCGTGGGCGGGACCTGGAAGGACCTTACCGACAACGTCAACTCGATGGCGGGGAACCTGACTGCCCAGGTGCGGAACATCGCCCAGGTCACGACGGCGGTGGCAAATGGAGATCTCTCCAAGAAAATCACCGTGGATGTCAAGGGTGAGATCCTGGAGCTCAAGAACACGATCAACGTCATGGTCGACCAGCTCTCGTCCTTCGCCGACGAGGTCACCCGCGTCGCCCGGGAGGTCGGCACCGAGGGCGTGCTGGGCGGTCAGGCCGAGGTCAAGGGCGTGAGCGGCACCTGGCGCGGGCTCACCGAGACCGTGAACTCGATGGCCTCGAAACTGACCGATCAGGTCCGCAACATCGCCGAGGTCACGACCGCGGGGGCCAACGGCGACCTCTCGAAGAAGATCACCGTGGACGCCAGGGGCGAGATCCTCGA
>JAICPP010000231.1 GCA_025929805.1 Gemmatimonadales bacterium
AACCTGCCCCAGGGGGCCGCGCAGGCGCAGCTCCCGGATATCGTATGCCGTTCGCGCTCCGGTTTCCGAGCGGGCCGCAAGAACGCCGCGCCCTGTCATGGCGGGAAAATGAGGCGACACCCAGCGGAGATCTGCCAGGTTTACATGTTGCGCGATTACCTGGAAGTCGAAGAGGATCGTGTCCTGAGGCCAGGTGACCGCACCACCGCCCGAGAAACGGGTATCCGGCAGGGCTCCGCGGGACAGACTGAAGACGGCGCTATCACCCCGGATCCGAACTCGTCCGACGGCGTTTCGGAGCGTCACCCCTGGGTCATTCACCCGGGTGGCGAGTGAATCCAGGTCGATGGTGAACGGCTTCCGGTCGGGCGTTGCAATGCGGAGCCGGGAAATTCGGGTAGCGAGATCGGCCAGGACGATAACCCGCCTGCGCCCTTCGGGCGTATCCTCGATCAGGCGCCCGGGCTTGGCCCGCTCGGCCTGAAGCGCCGAATCCACGCTGGACTCGGTGATGGCTGTTTTGGGAGGGTTCCAGGGAAGCGCAATGCGTAGGGTGCCTTCCGTCATTCGCACGTTATGAAACTCAACCAGGGGAGACTTCCCGCCCTTGGAACCCTTCCCGATGCCGAGCACCTCCTCGTAGTTCATCCGGCCGTTGCGATGTTTAATCAGTTGAATGGTGGGTCGCTCGAGCTGCATGCCGCTGAGGACCACTTGGCCGGCCATCAGGTTGGGAAGACGGTAAGTGACTCGCGCCCGGGGGAGGTCTGCGAGCAGTGCTCCACTGGTGTCCCGGACCACCAGATTCTCCAGGGTGAGGTCGTACAAGAATGAGCCCGAGATGGCACCCACCCTCACCGATCCGGTTACGATGCGGTCGAGCATGCGCGACACGGTCCGGGCCAGGAGGTCTCGCCCAGGAGGCGTCAGCGTCATCGAGGTGACCACGCCCAGCACCATGGCCACGATGCCGATGACGAAGACGAAGAGGAACCGGGCGATCTGGCGGCGCATCAAAACGCTTGTCCAACCGCAATATGGAAGGTGTATCTCCGTTCGCGGGCCAGCACATAGGCACCTGCCCCGGGCACCGGAGTAAGGTTACCGTCCGGGTCGGCCTCAAAGAGCGTGCCTGGTTGAAGCTTGTTCGGATTATAAGCCACGTCGAGTCGAGCGGGACCGAGAGGCGTGGCAATCCGGATCCCCACGCCGGGCGTTACTCGAATCAGTCGCCCCGAAAGATTATCCTGTCGCTGCCACACTCCCCCTGCATCGACGAACGTCGCCAACCGCAACCTGGAGCTGAAGATCGGCGAGGGAACTCGAAGCTCCACGTTCCCCACCAGCAACGTGTTGCCCCCAGTGGCGGCCACCCGGACCGAGTCCGGGATGTTCGCGAAGCCCGCGCGCACCACATAAATCACCGGTCCCAGCTCATTGCGCTCGAAGCCCCGGACGTCGTTTGCTCCCCCGGCATAGAATCGTTGATCGGGCGGGATGAAAGCTCCGGACACCTCACCCACGTCGAGCGTCGGCGAGAAGATCAGGCCTGCCCTGACCCGCCAGCTGAGCACCACATCGCGCGAGAGGGGACGATACCAGGACATTCCTCCAGCCAGGCGGGTGAATTGCTGAAGGCTGGAAGACCCGATGTACTTGGAGCTGTGGGTGAGCTCCACGGACCTGATTGAGCCCCGCGTGGGATCGATGGGACTGTTTACCCGGGGAAACGTCGCCAAGGCAGTCAGCGTCGCCAGAACCAGGTTGCGCCGGAGCGGCGTGACTACGTCACTGGTGCAAGCACCGAACACCGAACAAAAGCTGAGGGCGCTCGCCTCCGTTCTTCCATACGTGAGAGTGTAGGTGAGCGAAAGCGGGTTCCTCCGACGGGGAGTGGTTCGCGTGAGGGCAATACTCACTCCGGACTCTCGCCGCAAATACACCTTGTACTCGGACCGGCGCTCGGTAAACAGCGAGAGAGTGATCGCATTATTGGGAGAGAGGAACGCCGGCCGCCGGAGGGAGGCCCCCAGGTAATAGTTAGCCTGAGCTGAGCCGACCGAGTCGCCCCGCGACGTCCGGCAGATATTCTGGTCCAAACCCCAGTCGACGGGATCTCCCACACCCACTTTGGACACCCGGCTGGTCAGCTCCAGGATTCGGCCGGCGCCCAGAAAGTCACGGGACGTCCAGCCAAGCGAGCCTCGAAAACAATCGTACGTGGCGTAGCCGAATCCGCCGCGAATCCGGCGCGGCTTGCTCTCATTGACCTGCACTATTAGCGGGACTACCGAGTCCCCCGGCCTATAGGAGGCCGAATCGATATTCACAGTGGCAAAGCGAAAGAGGTCGGACTCGTACAGGTTCCGCTGACTGTCGAACAGCTCTTCCTGGGAGTACCGGCGTCCCGTACGGGCCACCAGCAGCTTCCGGACCACGGCCGTGTCCACCCGCTCCACGCCCACCACACCGATCCGGCCGATCTCCGCGCGTCCGTCGGGATCGACGTCCAGCGTCACCTTGGCCGTTTTGGCCTCCTGGTTCGACTCGAAGGCCGTGAAGACCCGCGCCGAGGGATAACCCCGATCGCGCAGCCGCTGGGTTATGGAATCGGCGTTGGCCTGCATGTCGTAGCGATTGAAGGGATCGCCCACCTGAAGGGGGAGATCGAGCGTGCTGCGACGACGCAGCCACGCGACCAGCGAGTCGAGCCCGGTTATGTCCAGGCTCGTAACCCGGATTGGTTCACCTTCGGTGATCCGAAAAGTTACGTAAACGTTTTCCGGATCCCGCTGGACCAGCGTATCGATGACTGCGTCGGGGTAGCCGCTACGCTTATAGAGAACACTGAGACGAACCACATCACGACGGAACTCCTCCTCGTCGAAGAATCGCTTGGCGCCAAGGCCCAGGGACCGGAAGAAGAAAGCCCGGGCGAACCAGCTGGAGTTCGTCGTGACGATGGCTGCAGCAAGAACCTCATCACGAATGGCGTTGTTGCCTTCGAAGTTGAGCTGACGGACGACCCGTTCGCTCTCCTCCTGGGCCGGGATCGGCGCGGCGGACACCAACACCGCGAGAAGCCCTGCGATAGCTCTGCCTGGCCTCATCGAGCGCCGGATCGACCGGACTGAAACGGAAGCCTGCTGGTCGGTGGGGACCGGTGGGTTTTGAGCACGTGACTGGGAATGCCGCACTCCTGGACAATGGTTTGACCACCGTTGGCCCACCGAGACCAGATTGACGGCATGTCGTAAGCCCGGTAGTTTGACCACCTTACACCGCGGTGTCAACGTCGGTCGCCCACCGCCCCCTCGGCTCCCGCTGCCTAGCTGACTAATGCGCAGATTCTTTCTGGCGATCGTTCTGGCCTTGCCCGCCTGCGCGGACCCGGGCAGTAGTGCGACCCTCAACTACTACTTCACCTATGACCCGCGGTCGCTGGACCCCGCGCTCTCCACCGACGTGCCGACCGGCGAGGTCGTTTCGCTCCTGTTCGACAACCTCACTCAATTCGATGCAGACGCCAAACTTATTCCGGGCTTGGCTCGCAGCTGGGAGACCGATGCCGAGGGTCGGCGGTACACGTTCCACCTCCGGCAGGATGCGACGTTTCACGATGGTCGCCCCATAAAGGCAGCGGATGTTCGCGCGTCCATGCTGCGTGCCCTCGCTCCAGGCAGCACCGGGGGGAGAAGCTGGCCGCTGTATCCCATTCAAGGCGCACGGGCGTATGCAGCCGGTCAGAGCCGGTCGGTCGAAGGCATCCGAGTGCCCGACGACTCCACGGTGATATTCACCCTCGATGAACCGCTTAACCTGTTCCCTAAGCTGCTGGCCATGCCGGTTGCAGCCATAGTGCCGACTCCCGCGCCGGATGATTTCGATCAGCGCCCCGTGGGCAGCGGCCCCTGGAAGTTCGTTTCCTGGTCTCATGATGACGCCATCCTGCTGGCGAGAAACGAACGCTACTGGGGTGGTGCCCCGAAGTCCGACACATTGCGGATCCGGATCATTCCCGAGCCGCTTACACAGGCCGCCGAGTACGAGGCGGGGAATTTGAGCGTCGTTGAAGTACCGGTGGGTGAGACGCGCCGGTGGGAGCAGAATCACGCTCAAGAGCTTCAGCGGCGCCCCGGTCTGAAAGACCTGTATGTGGCCATCAACACAACCCGGGGACCTCTGAAGGACGTCCGGGTGCGCCGGGCCCTGAACCACGCGGTGGATGTCCCGACTCTCCTGAGTACCATCATGGCCGACCGAGGAGTTCCTGCGGCCGGCTCATTACCGCCGGGCATCGCCGGATACGATTCCAGTCGTGCTCCATAC
>JAICPP010000180.1 GCA_025929805.1 Gemmatimonadales bacterium
GATGATGGCGAGAGGACGACCCCAGCGGCGTACCGAGCTGGACATGGGCTCCGATGGGACGAGGACCTGCTTCTAACCGGAAGCGTTCACTACTGGTATACGAGCATTGTGCGGAGGGTAGCTACATAGTCACCATGACGGGCGTCACGGCAGGGGGACCGGCAGACAGGCGGACGGGTCTACAGTCCGGATTCGCCCATGCCCCCGCGACGGCTTGCTCGGGCCTCGCGGATTCAGGAAAAGGCCGGGAACCCGGGCGCCGCAGTCGGGGCACGTTCCGGCTGTTCCAATACGGTTACTCAGGATGTGGTAGCCGAAGCGCTCGATCAGGAGCGAATTGCATCCTGGGCACCAGGTGTGTTCCCAGCGCCCCACCCGTCCCGGGAGGTTCCCCGCATACACGAAGTTGAGTCCTTGCTCTGCCCCGATCTCGCAGGCGCGGACCAGAACATCTGCGGTGGTGTTCCCCATCCCCCAGAACTTGTAATCCTCGTGAAACGCGGTCACGTGCCAGGGGATGTTACGGTCGATCCCCGCGATGTACCGTGCCGTCGCTCGCAGCTCGTCAGGGTCGTCGGAGAAGCCGGGAATCACCAGCGTGAGGACCTCCAACCAAATTCCCCGCTCGTGCACCAGCCCGATGGCATCGAGAACCCGCTCCAATACCCCACCGAGCTGGCGATAGTGCCGCTCGTTCATGGTCTTGAGATCGATCTTGTAGCAGTCGGTGAGTGGCCGAATGAAGTCCACCGCCTCGGGCGTGGCGTTGCCATTGGAGACGAACCCGGTGACGAACCCGCGACGACGCGCCGGGTGAAAGACTTCCATGGCCCATTCGGCGGTGATGAGCGGTTCGTTGTAGGAGCTCACCACCAGGCGGGCGTCCTGCCGTTCGGCGAGTGAGACGATGGCTTCGGCGCTGATGTCGGCCGCATCGGTGCTGGCGCGCTCGTCGCGCAAAGACTGCGAGGTAAGCCAGTTCTGGCAGTAGCCACAATGGAAGTCGCACCCGAGCATCCCGAAGGTGAGCGCGTCGGCACCGGGGAGCACGTGATAAAACGGCTTCTTCTCGACCGGATCGCACTGAAGCGCCGCGATGTAGCCGTGCGGGACCAGCAGCCGGCCGCCCTGATTGAAGCGCACCTTGCAGATGCCTCGCCGGCCTTCCCGGATGAGGCAGCGGTGGCCGCACGCAAAGCAGCGGACCGCTGCATCCGGCAGCGGCTCCCAGAGCCTTCCTTCCATTGTATGGGTGTCGAGGGTGTGAGACATAGCAGTTATCGAAAACTACACGACGAGACGCTAAAGCGAGCTTCATTCGGCCTTCATCTCCTGCTCAGAGTCGAGTCCCGAGATTTCAGGTACGCCCAGGAGGTGTGCCATGTCGCTGTTCAGGAAGGATGTCTGGGAGGTATCCGCGGAGGATTTCCCGGTAGACTTCCCCCTTGAGACCCAGCTCGGTTTTCTGCTCCGCTATGCCATTCTGGCCCCATCGGTCAAGAACAGTCAGCCCTGGGCGTTCTCGGTCCAGGGAAACCGGATCCATCTCATCGCGGATCTCAGCCGCAGCCAAGCGGTTACTGATCCGGGCCGGCGTGAGCTTTACATCAGCCTGGGCTGTGCCCTGGAGAACCTGCTGGTGGCGGCCGAACACTTCGGCCTCCGGCATGGCGTCTCCTACTTCCCCGTGCTGGGGGAAGAGGAGCTGGTGGCAACGGTGCACTTCGCGCCCGGCGGGGTGCCGTCCCATGCCCGGGCCGGCGCAACGCTGAGTGCCATTCTTCGGCGGCACAACGACAACAGCGTGTTCCGCCCAGTGCGGGTACCGGAGCAGCTCCGCCTCCGGTTGCTGGCCTGCTGTGTGGAGCCCGAGCTCCGGCTCCATCTGACCGACGACCGGCACTTCCACCGGTGGGTCGACGCGCTGACGCTGGAGGCGGACCGGGTGGAGTTTGCCAATCCCGCGTTCCGGAGGGAGCTGGGCTACTGGATCGGCCAGGGAGTGTTCGGCGAGTCGCCGCTCAGGGCGCGGCTGGGGCAGATGGCAATATCCCGAATCAATATCGGAGAAGCAGTGGCGCAGCAGGACCACGAGATCGTGGAGAGCGCCGCACTCGTCGGCCTCATCTGCGCCACGGGCGATAATCACCTCGATCACGTCAAGGCAGGCCAGCTGTTTGAGCGGCTCTGGCTCACGGCCACGGCAATGAACGTGAGCATCCATCCGATGAGCCAGACCATGCGGCGTCCCGGGCTGCGGGCAGCGGTTGGGGAGCTACTCCCCTCGCCGGGTTGGATGCCCCAGCATCTGTTTCGGGTCGGGTTTTCGTCCCGGAAAGACGACCGGCATACGCCGCGGAGACCGGTAGAGGATGTGCTGGTGTGAGGCGCCTCGCTCTCCCAAGGGGCGCCGGGTAATCCAGCACCCGGAAAGCGCAGCAACTGGACTATAGAACAGACCAGGGACGCAGTTGGCCTGCGTCTTCACCCGATCGGTAGATCACTATCCAACGTATTGAACGCCACGCGTACAGCCACAGAGAGACCACGGCTACGACGATCAGCACTGCAAAAAGAGGAATAATGGAGTCAGGAAGGGAGTTTGCAGCTTCAACCTCGAGCAGAAGCAGGGCTACCGTGAAAAGTTGCCCATACGCCGCCCAGATCGAGAGTCCACTCGCCAGCAAGAAATTCTCGACAATCCCGACATATCTCGGTTTCTTAGTGTCTCCGGTCAGCTTGATTTTCTTCGACGCCGTATAGAGGAGCGGGGCGAGCAGAGAGATAGCGCCAAAGAGGATGCTCAGGCCACCATAGGCCGCCCTGCCAAGGTACTCGGGAGTTTCAGGCACAACGCTCGTTTCTGCCAGGATCGAGGCCAGGAGCGCTCCGGCCAGAGTAAGCGTGGATGCCCAACTCTGGGAAAAATCCCAGGCAGCTGGGCCCATTTCGTCGGTAAGGTCCAGCCGGTCTTTTCTCACCAACGTCCACGTTCGAAGACCCACCAAGAAAACAGCCAGACCCAAGCTGAGGGAAACCAAGCACTCAGCCAGCCTCACGCTCGCTCACCGCGTGGGTTGGGTTGGGCGGCCCTCTACCTCGCTGAGGAGTCGCAGCATGACGGCCTCCGCCGCCTTGGCCCGATCCTCCCAGCTCTTACCTCCGTTGATCACCTCGGTATCCTCCCGTACCGTCTCCGCCAGATCCTCCGGCATGTACTTGAGGAACGGGTAGGCGACATTACAGAAGTACAGCAGCTTGCGCTGGGAGTCGAAGCAGTAGGTTGCCAGCATGTAGAAGAGCTCCCGGGTTCGTCCGTCGAGTGACCTGAATACATCCTCGAAAGGACTCAGCTTCTCCTCCTTTCCTTTCGGGGGAGGTTTCGGGACCGTTCCGAGCGCGGCAAGAACCGCTTCGATGGTATCATCCTTGTGCATGGTGCACCTCCAGTGAGAAATGGGCCAAAATGACGAGGTTTGCAGCGCTCCCACGATGCGTCAGCGGCCGATCCGTGATCCAGCGGAATCCAGTCGGGCAGCGAAGAGGATATCGCCGACCGACCAGCTGTTGCGGAACGAGTCCCGCCATCGTTTGGCTTCGACTCGCATTCCACGCTTCTCCAGCAGGTCCATCAGCAGGCGCCGCTGCGGCGCCATCGAGGTCATTGGGTAGTACCAGGTGTATGGCTCGTTTACTCGCGCTAAAGCACTTCGCAAGAGCGCGATGGCTCCGGTTGAATCTCCGCCCAGCAGCGCGAGCCTCGCCTCGAGGGCCGCCTTCAGCGACGCGGCCGCTGGGTCGGAGGAATCCCGACTTGGGCGAGCGTCGCGGATACTGTGGAGCAGCGTGTTGACCTCTGCGGAGTCTCCCAGGAGACTGGCGCGGTGCACGATGGCCTGAAATCCCTGCTGGAGTTCGTCCCACGGTGGCCGGTTGAAATCGGGAGCACCTCGGGTCTCGAGTTGTGACCGGGCCCAGGTGAACATGGGGCCTGCCATCTGGTCCGCCGGATAACCAGCGAGATACGCCTGAACCATCCAGGCGTCGAACGGCTGGTCGCCCGCGACCTTGCGCCATACGGCTACGCCCTCGGACCAGCGGCCCTGGCCTGCCAGCGCCGCCATCCGAAACTGCGCGCCTCGCCTGCGATCATCGGGCGTGCGATCGGGACCGATGAGGTAGCCAGCGAGCGTGTCAGCCAGAAGGAGGTTGGCCGACCCGTGGATCCAGAGCGCGATGACCTGCGAGAGCGCCTGGCGGTCGGCGGTTCGGAGCTGCTCGTGCGCCTCGCGTCGCGAATCGGCGCCGCCAAACCGCAGCAGAATGGCTGCTTCTCTGACCCGCCGGGAAGGATCGTTCGGAGGCATGCGGCGCACATACTTACCTGCCCGCGCTGAATCACCGGCATAGAGCGCCAGGTCCACCAGATGGTCGTAGATGGGCACGAACCCACTGTCCAGCTGGACCGTTCGTTCGAATGCTGGCAGCGCATCCATCGCTGAATGCCCGGAATAGGCGCCGAGATGAAACAGCGCCTCGCCCAGACCGAGCCATGCATCCACGTTCTGGCGGTCGTCGAGTACTGCGTCCTGAAAGGCGGCAATGGCGCTGTCGCCGATTCCAAGCACCGCGTAACGCTGCGCACCGAGCAGGTTGGTCCAGCGGGCGGGAATCCGGTCGCGCAGACGGAGGCCGGCTTCCGCCACCTTTAGGGCCGACCCATACTGATATCGCCAGCCCTCCACCTCACTCAGACGGAGGTAGGCCAGGCCACAGAGTGAATCGGCTTCTATCGCGCGCCGATACGCCGCTGCGGCGGCATCATAGTCTCCCGAGGTGAAGCTGGCTTGACCTTGCAGAAGATGGCCCAGGGCCGTGGTAGATGAAGTCGAGGAAAACATCGCCTTCCGAGCGCCGAGGTCGAGCTCCTCCCGATTGGCAAGGATGCCGATCGATTGGAGCGCGAGCCGCCCGACTGGCTCATCCAGTGCCCCGCGCGGCGCGCTGTCCATGGCTCTCACGATCCTCTCGCCGTTCTCTACCGCATAGACATCGACGCTGACCCGCAGGCCGCCAGTCCAGGGCAGCACCGTGCCGGTCACCAGGTACTTGCCGCCTAATTCCGCAGCGCCGCGGAGCAAGCCGGCGAGCGGACTGGCCCGAGCGCTTCCACCGGCCGGGATCAGGCGACTGCCATCAATGGCCTGTAGACCGGGAATCCACTCCAGCGCTTCGGCAAACAGCACATGCGCCGGCGCACCGGGTGTTGGGTTCACGGCATCGGTGGCTTGATCGAACGGTATGACTACGGCTGCGACACTCGTTGGAGGCGCCGTTCGGCGAGATGTGACAAGGAAGGCTCCGGCAGCGAGGAGGCATGCGGCAGCAGCGATGACGGCCGGTCGACGCCAACTGGCGAAACGAGCTGGAGGACTATCGACTTGGGTCGGCGCGCTGAGGCTCGCAGCAAAAGCCTGCGCAGTGGAAAATCGGTCGGCCGGAATCTTGGCAAGTGCCTTATCGACCGCATGCAGAACGGCGGCCGGCAGCCCGGGCCGAACGATGCGAAGGGAGCGCGGCGCCTCCTGCCGCTGTCGTGCCAGAATGCTCTGGGCCGTGCGGCCGGTGAATGGCGGCTCGCCGGCGAGCATCTCATAGAGCACGCAGCCCAACGCGTAGATGTCCGACCGCCCGTCCAGGTGACTCTCACCGGTGCTCTGCTCCGGGCTCATGTACTCTGGAGTCCCGAGCACTATTCCGCTCCCGGTGAGACTCTCCGCGTCGACGGTCGAGATCGCCCGGGCGACACCAAAGTCCGCTACCATGGCGTGTCCGGCGGAGAGTAGGATATTGCCGGGCTTTATGTCACGGTGAATGACATCGTGCTCGTGCGCGTAGTCGAGTGCCTCTGCCACCTCCCGAGCGATACGGGTCGCATCATCCAGCGGGAGCTGCTGCTCACGCGCGATCCGATCGCGGAGAGTCTCCCCCTCGACCAGGGGCATTACATAGTAGAAGAAGCCGTCGGCGGCACCCGAATCGTGCAGCGGCACGATGTTCGGGTGTTGGAGCCGCGCGGCAATGCGGATTTCGCGCAGGAAGCGCTCTTCACCCAACGCAGCTGCGAGATCGGAACGTAGAACCTTTACCGCCACCGTCCGATCGTGGCGGCGGTCGTATGCCCGGTACACACTGGCCATCCCACCTCGACCGATTTCACGGTCCAGGTCGTAGCGGCCGGCCAGAGCGGCGCGCAGGCGCTCGGCCGGCTCCCTTAAGGCTGTGCCCATGGCGAAGACGACTGACCGAACCGTAGCCGCGGTGGGCCGTAGGCGAAGCGAGGTAAGCTCATGGCCCGTAAGGCTTCGTAGGGAAGGACCTTGTACCAGAGGACCTTTCTACTATATGTCCCGGCCAGCATCCAGGCCAGAGCTTAACCGTTACCGTGTTTCCTTATACAGAGATATTGGGATCCCGATGGCCACCGGGGCTACCGCCAGACGTCCAGGTGCACGCTCTGGCTCACGGCCACGGCGATGGACGCAAGCATCCAATGGTATCGAGCAACCGCCTGCCCGACCTACCGCCTTCCCCACCTCTCCCGCCACTTTGCTACCGTGCCCGCCACCATCTACGTCGC
>JAICPP010000284.1 GCA_025929805.1 Gemmatimonadales bacterium
ACCAGGTCCAGCCCGTGGTACACAACGTCGATCCTGGACGCAGGGACCCCAGCTCGTTTCACCAGATCATCGGCCGTATACCGCGATACGGCAATGAATCGATTGGCTCGCCGGCGGACCCAGGGGAACAGCGCCCCGTACATGATCCTGAGGCGGCGATCGTACAGATCGGGATGAGCCTGCCAACCCAGATCATGTACGGTGGCCACACACCGGTCGCGGGAGCGCAAAGAATAGGGGAGGAACCCGTCCATTCCATGCACCAGAAGACTCGACTCGGCGGCCACGGCTCGTAAGGAGTACCACTGGTCGAACCAGACCTTCCAGAGTATCGCCCGCAGCCCACCAAGGTCCGGGCGGCATACCGGCACCACCTCGTGCACGCCGGGCAAACCAAGGCCGAGTGGAGCCCAGCTCACGGCGGTGATCTGGACCTCCCCAGTCTTCGAGAGGGCGCCGAGGAGCTGCTCCATGTACACCTCGATGCCGGTTCGAGGGCCGGTGAGATGCCGGGCATTCACCACGACGTGCAGCGGACCGGCTTGGGCCGCCGGGGTCGAATGCACGCTGGTGGAGTTGGAAAGGACGGGCTCGGGGGTCGGCACGGAGGACTAGGTCCGAGACGCGGTGGCTGGATGCTGTAGGCTCGGTTGCCCCCGGGCAGGCCGTACCCCGGCCTGGACCTGCTCGAGAAGGCGCAGGGTCTCCCGACCAGCGCGGCTCCACTCGAATGCGCCGCTTCGCTGGCGCCCGGCCAGAATCAGCTCGGCCCGCTTCCGGTCATCATCCATCACCTGTCGAATGCCTGCGGCAATGCTTTCGACCGACTCTGGATCTACCAGGATTGCAGCGCCTTCGGCCAACTCCTTAGTTCCGTATCGATCGGTGGTAACCACGGGACATCCGGCCGCCATGGCCTCCAGCACGGGTAGTCCGCAGGACTCAAAGAGCGACGGGAGCAACAGGGCTTCAGCCAGGGCATAAAAGCCGGCCAGGTCTTCCTGCTCGACCCAGCCCGGCCAACGGACCCACTGGGCAATCCCCAGGGTCTCCGGCTCCTTCAGCTCCTGTTCCGAGAGAAACCGGTTTTCGCCTCCTGCCACAACCAGAGGCACGCCCCGCTCCGGGCCCACCGAGGCATAAGCCCGGATCAGCCGGGTGAAGTTTTTCGGTGGGTAGATGGCGCCGGCATAGAGGAGGAACCGATCCGGGAGGGAGTACTTCTCCCGGATCTGGCGCAGGCGCGACTGGTCCGGAGTGCGCCGGAACACATCGTCCACTCCGGAATAGATCGTCACCACCCGGTCCTGCGTCACCGGGAGGTACTCCAGGACGTGCTGGCGGGTCACCTCGGAGACGGCAATAATCGCGGCTGCTCTCGCGGCGTAGCGCGGCACCAGAAATCGATGACTCAAGCGGTCGATCCGGCGAGATGCCCAAGGCATCACATACCAATCCAGGCCATGACATACCCACACCGAAGGGCAAGGTGCGGCCAGCGGAATCGAGTACTTGGGGTTGTACAGCAAGTCGATACCGTGCCGGCGAACGGCGCCGGGCACGGCTAGCTGGTCCCAGGTGAGGACGGACCGCGCGGGGATAGCCACCTCCAGGACAGCCGGTTCGCTCCCGTAGGTCCCGATCAGCGCTGGATTGCGGTAGAGGAACACGAACTGGTGCTCGCTCCTGAGATCCAGCAAGGCACGAAGAAGGCGCTGGGTGTACACCTTGACCCCGCCGCCGTGCTGGTCGTAATGCCGCAGCATGATCCCAATTCGCACGAACCTGCTCCACCAATGAGTTCAGCAGCGTAAGCTATCCCGCTGGGAGGGGCAACTCAGCGGCGGCGACCGTCGGGAGACGGCGCTTATTCGCAGGATGGGGCTGAGTCGAGCTGGACTGGGATCAGCCCCGCACTGGAACTCGAGTCCGACTCGCTTCCCCCGTCGGATGGCTCGGTGTCGATGAAGACCGCGACTTTTCCATCCATACACCGAAGCGTCAGACGAGGCGATGCATCATCCATCAGGCCGGCGATGTCTTTGCTCGCCGGAAGCTGTACCGAGGCGTTGGTGACCTCGCCCGCCGAAGACGTATCCTCCCGTACAGTCCACTCGGCGGGGATCAGCTCCCCGCTCTCAGCGATCTCGGAGATCGCCGGAGTGGCTGAGTCGAGCCGTTCGTCGGAACAACCGCAAAGAATCAGGCAGACCAGTAGCCACCCAGGACGCACATAGCCTCCGAGACGGATTACACGACCGAAACAGAACAGCCGCGGCGTGCCCTTTCGGGCCTGCCGAGGCTGTTCTCAATATCCAAAACCGGTGTCCGAGCCGATCAGTTACCGGTCGGCAGCGCGGTCAACGTCAGCTGGAGATCGTTGAAGTCTGCATCGAACCCATCTTCGTAGGTCAGCGTCCAAACCGGATACGACCCATCCACCCGCAGCCGCGGCGGGTTGGCCAGCAGCGGAGCCACCACTTCAGCTCCGATCTCGGTGCCTGGCGCAAACGGGCCGGCGAACACCAGCTCCTTTCCGATCTGCTCATAGCACCCGTCTTCCGTCAGCGTAGCGCCGAGCGGGGCTGTCAGACGGAAGGCATTGCCATGCGCTTCGCAGCTGGCGGCGTCCAGCACCACCTTGAAGCCGGCCTCCTGCTCCAGCTTCAGGGTGCAGGCGACGAACCCGCCCGGCCCCGAGCCGTCGACACAGGAGAGCGAGCTAACCACCGGTGCCTTCGGATTCACGCTCTTGGTCACGGTGCTGGAGACTCCGTCGTTATCGGTAACCGTGAGACTGACGGGATAGCTGCCGGCTAAGGAGTAAGTGAAGAACGGGTTCCGCTGAGCCGATCCTGCGGCGCCAAAGCTCCAGCTCCAGGACACGATGCTTCCGTCATCGGTGCTCGCGTCCTGGAAGTCACACCGCAAAGCCGGGCAGCTGAAGGAGAAATCGGCGTTCGGGGCCAGGTTTTCTCGTTCCTCGGGCTTGTTGGTGTCGTTGCAGGCCGTGACCAGGCCCGCTCCAACGGTTGCTACTGCGAGCCAAATCATCGTTCTCATGATACGCCTCAGGGTAGGTGTGGTTCGACCGCCGGAAATCACTTGGACTTCCGTCC
>JAICPP010000099.1 GCA_025929805.1 Gemmatimonadales bacterium
TATCGAAGCATGTTAGAATCCGCGCAAACTGAAAACGGAGACCCGGTGATACGGAAACTCGCTTCGGGCGAATATCGCCTCTACTCCAGAAAGAAGGATCCCAAGACTGGTAAGCGACGCAACCTGGGCACCTTCAAGACCCGGCAAGCGGCGGAGCGGCACGAGCGGGCGGTGCAGTACTTCAAGCGAAAGGGCTGACATGGAAGAGCGTCTTCGACCCCACCCCAGCGGGCGTTTGTCCGGGCCCGTGGTTCCGCTCAAGCTGCCGGAGCTGGCCCGGGCACTCCACCAGGAGGCGCACCCAGCCATTCACGGACATCGCCAGGCTGGGCTGGTCCACCGGGGTCCGCTGCGGCTGGTCCTGTTCTCGTTCGAGGCGGGCAGTGAGCTCCCCCATCACCGAGCGCCCGGGCACGTGGTCATTCAGTGCCTGCGTGGCGAGCTCCAGCTCGACGCGGGCGGTACCCAGGAGCGGCTGCAGGAAGGGGATGCCCTGGTGATTGATCCCGATGTCCAGCACTCGGTCCGAGCCGTGAGCGAGAGCGACATGTTGCTGACGGTGTGCGTCGGCCCGAGGAGCTGACCGCTTCAACTGCAGCATCTGGCACGCTAACCCGGCACAAGAGTCGCACTCAACATCTCGGTAAAGTCGTTCCCTGCTGCGCTAGACCCACATCCTGCCAAAAATTCCAGGCGCCCGACCCAGCAATGCGGCGGTCGCCTCGTTGAGGCTTCAGATGACGCTCAGGAACCATCTCCGCGGCCTTGGCATGTATGCTACGCTGTGGCTCACCGGCTGCGGCGGAGACGTCACGGCTCCAGCTCCTGGAATCCAGGCAGCCACTGCCGAGGTTGCAGCCCTGGGGGCAGAAGTCCGCCAGCTCGCGGCGGACGCCGGCATCACCGCATTGCGGGGCCCGGCCCCGGTCAGGCGCGAACTCTCACTGCTGGGCCAGGCACTCGCCTTCGACAAGATTCTCAGTGGCAACCGTGACATCGCCTGTATGACGTGTCACCTGCCGAGGTTTGGAACCACCGATACTAGAAGCCTGGCGATCGGCCAGGGAGCGACGGGGCTGGGCCCCAACCGGATGCACCCACAAGGCACCTTTGTGGCCCGGAGCACTCCACCCCTCTTCAACCTCCACGCCATGGGGCCCCTCACCTGGGATGGGCGGGTGTTCCGGGGCGTCACCGGCATCGTGCGCACGCCGATTCCGCTCCTGGCGTCGCAGCGGGCGGTGTTCGAGTTTGGGACCGTATCGGCCCTGCCAATGCTTCCGGTGCTCTCCCGGGTGGAGATGCGCGCTAATGCGGGGAACGAGCTGGCAGCGGTCCCCGACAGTCTGCCGCAACGGACTTGGCGGCTCCTGATGCGTCGACTGGGTGGCATACCCGAGTATCGTGCCATGTTCGAGAGCGCCTATCCGGGCCAGCGCTTCGACAACATGAGCTTTGCTCATGCGGGGAACGCCATGGGCGGCTGGATCGTGGACGTGTTCGACTTCAATAACTCACCCTGGGATCGGTTCCTTGCGGGCGACGATGACGCACTGACCGAGATGCAGCTCCGCGGGGCCAGGGCATTCCTGAGCACGGCCAGGTGCGCCCGCTGCCACAATGGACCCTTGTTCAGCGATGGAAAGTTCCACAACGTGGCGGTGCCGCAGGTCGGACCCGGACTGGGAGACGGCGCCTCTCGACGGGATGACTTCGGACGGATGCGGCAGACCAGGAACGCAGCGGACAAATACAAGTTTCGGACCCCACCGTTGCGCAACGTCGAGCTCACGGCCCCGTACGGCCACGATGGCGCCTTCGTAACGCTGCGAGACTGGGTAGATCACTATGGCCAGTCTGCCAACAAACTTCGGGGCTATGATCCTGGCCAACTCGAGCCCCTCCTGCGGTCCACCTTGCTGCCAACGGCAGAGGACATCCTGCTGACCCGAGACCCGCGACTCACTACCCTGGTGCTGCCGCAGCAGACGGTCGACGAGATCACCGAGTTCCTCAAGGCACTCACCGATCCCGCCGCCCGCGACTTGGCACGCTTCGTTCCGGCCCGAGTTCCCAGCGGGCTCCCGATCGACAACGCGCCTTGACCAACTATGGATTCTTGATCCTAAGTCTCACCGCGGCTGCCTGCAGCGCGTCTCGCGGGCCGGACGTCATCTACCTCCCGTCCGCGGCCGATGTGGTGACCCGGATGCTCGCGCTCGTCCGGGTGGACTCGACCGACGTGGTGTACGACCTCGGCTGCGGCGACGGGCGAATCGTGATCGCCGCCGCCAAGCAGCACGGTGCTCGCGGCGTCTGCGTCGACATCAACCCATCACTCATCTCCGCCAGTCGACGGAACGCCGATACCGCAGGCGTTCGCGGCCGCATCGAGTTTCGCCAGGCTGATCTCTTCGAGACCGATCTCAGCACCGCGACCGTGGTGGCACTGTATCTCTCTCCCGCGCTGAACGAGCGTCTCCGGCCGAAGCTCTTCCGGGAAATCAGGCCGGGTAGTCGGATCGTCTCCCACAACTTCGGCATGGGCGAGTGGCGGCCGGACACCACCATGCGGGTGGCCTGGCCGGCCGGGACGACCTCGACGGTGCATGGGTGGGTAATGCCGGCGGATGTGGCCGGCAACTGGGAGCTCACGGTCGGGTCACCCGCCGGAGGCCATCGCTACCATGTACGGTTCGCTCAGCACTACCAGGAACTCAGCGGGACTGCTTCCAGCCAGGGCCGGCAGGTCACCATGACCGCCGCGCAGCTCTTCGGCGACAGCGTCGAATTTCAACTGGCCGAGCGACGGAATGATCGCCCCACGATCTTCCGGTTCGCCGGTCGGGTTTCCGCAGCCGCTATGGCTGGGACCATGCGCGCGACGGATAGCAGCGAGCCATGGAAGGCGATTCGTCGATAGCTTGCTGGAACTTGCTTCCAGAGCGGCGATAACCCAGAATTGGACACGGCGCTGATCCGCGCCCAACCTCGCCGACTCTGCCCCAGCAAGGGTCCTCGTGAGGCAAAGGGGGGCATACTCCCGGATCCGTCGGCTCGGAGCCTTTGGGATGCCGCGGGCATTGCCGCTGGGGGGTGTATCGCCTGTGGCCTGACCAAGGGACTGCACCAATGCCTGCCAATAAAGACTTCAAGCGCCTGGTTCGCGGGCGCATGCAGAAGACCGGCGAAGCCTACACCGCCGCTCGCGCGCAGCTCCTGAAGCAGAAGTCGGCTGCAGACGCGCGCCATTCCCCAGACGCTGACAACTATCCGAAGCTCGCCGGCAAGAGCGACGCGATCCTCAAGGAGAAAACCGGCTGCACCTGGGAGCGGTGGGTCCAGGCGCTCGACCGGGTCGAGGCCTACAGCTGGACCCACCGCGACATTGCCGAGTATGTGCAGAAGAAGTACCGGATCACAGGCTGGTGGGCGCAAACCGTCACAGTCGGCTATGAGCGGATCAAGGGTCTGCGTGCAGTGGGCCAGCGGAGAGACGGCTCATTCGAAGCCAACAAGAGCAAGACGCTCGCGGTCCCGGTGGCCCGCTTGTACGACGCCTTCAGCAACTCACGTCTTCGCGCGCGCTGGCTGAAGGGTGTCGATCTGGCAATCCGAACCGCCACGCCGGAGAAGTCGATGCGGATCGCCTGGCCGGACCGCACCTCGGTGGTGGTCGGTTTTACCCCCAAGGGGCCGGCCAAGAGCCAGGTCGCCATTCAACACGGAAAGCTGCCTGACAAGGACCGCGCGACCCGAATGAAACAGTTTTGGTCCGAGCGGCTCGCTGCCCTGGAGCAGATGGTCGCGCCCCGCTGACGAATATGGACGATCAGCTCGCTCGCATTCTGCTGGTGCTCTTCCTCGGTGTGGTGCCCCCCCCTCCTGGGGATTACGGCAGTAGCCCGGGGTGGGCGCCTCACCTGGCGGCGTGCGGTGGTGGCCGCCGCGCTCACCGAGATCCCCGTCGCATTGTTCGCGGGCGCGTTCATTTTCCTGTTCCCCGAGTGTGTGAATGCCCCGTGTCCGGAGCCGTCACTCGGGGAGCGCACCCGCTGGTGGATTCTCGTCGGGGCCATTGGTGCAGCGGTGGGCGCAGCGGTTGCCCTTGTCGTGATGACTTTCCGGTGGAGCTTCAGGCTGGCGAAGCGCGCCGCCTAGGATTGCGCTTCTGTTTCTGCCGGCAATTCCGATCAGCCGAGCTCGTGACCCGATCGGCTGAGCCCGGTGCGCACACGTTCAACGGTCGTCAGGGCCGCTCAGGACTTGTGCGAGGTCTTCGCAAAGAACGGCGTGAAGACTTGCTCCACCTTTTTGCTCTTACACTTCGGGCATTCCGGCCGTCGGTGGCCATGCTCGGCCAGCGGCTCGGTACGGTCGAACACGTTGTGGCAGTCGCGGCAGCGATATTCATAGGTTGGCATCAGGACCCCCATGTGACTCGGCCAGGCGAGCAGCCGCTCACCTGTGCTCCATCGGTACGTTAGGCCCAAACTAATTTGCTCGCGGGACCGCGTCCACCGTGGATCTCCTGCACCGGTTGGGAGCATCGAATGACGTTCCGGGTAGGGCAGCTCGAGCACGCAAAACCGTTCGTGTCCACCGCGCGGCGGGCGTCTGGGTGAGACCGCTGACGATCCTGCTGCTAGTCATGGGAGGTCTGATGCCCACTGCAGACGCTCAGTCGCCTACCGGGCAACGGCGCGCTCGCCTGCCCCTGGAGCTGCTTCCCGATACTCTGGCAATCTGCCGCCTGCCCGCTGAAGCGCCCGTGCCGACCTGGGCCTCCACCGGGGGCCCATTTCTCACATTGAGCCGGACTGCCGACGAGCTGTCCATCACCATGGTCCAGCGGGGCGTGCCCCCCGGTGTCCGTTGCGAGCGTGACTATCGCGCCCTGCGCGTCCGGGGCTCACTGCCGCCCAACCTGGTTGGAATTCTCCTCTCCATCGCTGAGCCGCTCGCCGAAGCAGGACTCAGTATCTTTGCCATATCCACGTACGAGACCGACTACGTGCTGGTAAAGGTCCGTGACATCGATGCTGCGCTGGAGGCGCTCCGCAAGGCGGGTCATCAGCTTGATTCCTAGATTTGTGGGAACTCTCGCGCCGCGGTAAATCCTAATCCGAGGTCCTCGATACCATGTGGCTCGCAGTCCGGAGTCTGGCTTGGACCGTTCTCATTCCGGGCTTATTCGCGGGGTACATCCCCTGGCGATATTTCGGGCTCGCGGACGTGCAACTGAACCTGCTGAATCCGATCCACCTGATCGGAGCCGCTTGTATAGCCGTCGGGGCGGTATTGCTGGGTGCCTGTATTTGGGAGTTCGCCCGCAGCGGCTTGGGCACCCTGTCGCCGGTGGACCCGCCGCGCAAGCTGGTGGTGCGAGGACTCTATCGCTACGTCCGCAATCCCATGTACCTGAGTGTGACCACGATCGTGCTGGGTGAGTTTCTGCTCACCCGCTCACGCGGGTTGCTGGTGTATTGGGCTGTCTGGTTCCTGGCCGCGAACCTCTTCGTGGTTGGTTACGAGGAGCCGACACTCCAACGGCGC
Organism: Gemmatimonadales bacterium; assembly: GCA_025929805.1. Taxonomy (GTDB): domain Bacteria; phylum Gemmatimonadota; class Gemmatimonadetes; order Gemmatimonadales; family GWC2-71-9; genus CAVVWJ01. Next base: position 5,557 of record JAICPP010000099.1, read on the forward strand.
TTTGGCGCTGCATACGACCGTTATAAGGAGGAGGTGGGGCGTTGGCTGCCGCGGCTCCCTTCGGTTCGGCGAAGTCACTCTACCTGACCTGCCGCCCGTACTTGGAGGCGGTGCACGCCAGACAGCCCGACCCCACGGTTCCGGTCTGGGACTTCGAGTATCGCGGGTGGCCCTGGAGTGCCGCTTGGCGGGCGTTCCCAGCTTCTCAGATTGCCGTGCTGCAGGCCTTCCTTGAGCGGGCGCCCGCCTGCTACCTCCAGATGAATCCGTCGGACGTCCTCGACTACCCTCCATCGAAGAGCTGGGCCCGGCCTTACAACGAGACGTTCGAGCTCGCGCCCGGCATCGACGCGGTTTCGCTCACCAAGGAGGTGCTCTATCTAGGCGGCTACCTGCTGTACTGCGCCCCGGCTCCGGTGGAGCCATCAAGATTGCAGCTGAATCCCTGGCGGACTTCACCCGGTGACCTGCTGGAATCTCTCAGAGGTCTGGGAGTCACAGCGCTCATTGCCTCTCACCACGACAACGACGCCTGGCGGATGAGCTTTCCGGATTCACTCCCGTCGGGAGCCTGAGGCCCGCCGCATTGAGCCCCTTCCTGACTCATCGCGCCCAAACGGCAATCGCCCTGACGCTCAGCTCATCCCTGGTTCTCCAAGCCTTTGCCGGTACCGGTAGGCTGCCCACGCCGGCAGCGCGCGGCGCTGTGCACTTCACCCGCTTCCACTCCCGCTCGCTCGGGGTGGAAAAGGGGTACATGCTCTACCTGCCACCTTCCTATACCCGGGAGCCGAGCCGGCACTTTCCGGTGGCCTACTACCTCCATGGTCATGGACAGGACGAGTCGGCGTGGATCGGCGACGGCCGGATCGATGCGGTGATGGACTCGCTAGTCGCGGACGGGAGTGCCGAGCTCATCCTGGTCATGCCGGACGGTGACGACGGACGCTACACCACCTGGGCTACTCCAATGGGCTACCAGGCTTGCGCGAAGGGCAGTCAGCGTCACTGGGCGGACGAAGCTCCGTCATCCTACTGCGTGAGGACACCGCGGTACGACGAGTACGTGGCCCGCGACCTGGTGGCCCATATCGACTCCACCTACCGGACCCTCGCCGACCGAAGCCACCGCGGCATCGCTGGCCTCAGCATGGGCGGCTATGGTGCCATATCGCTCGCACTCCGATACCCCGAGGTGTTCTCCGCCGCTGCCAGCCACTCCGGTTCCCTCTCCCCGTTCTACGCGGGTCCGCATCCCTTTGACGAGCCCGCTCGTTATACCGCATCGCTGGACAGCCTGGTGCGGCGGTTCGGTCCGGAGGCCACCGCCATTTTCGGCCGTGATACGTCGACCTGGCGGGCTCGCGATCCGGCGCACCAAGCCCGAGCGCTGCTTCGCTCACCGAAACGGGCGCACCTGATGCCTGCTCTGTACGTGGATGTAGCACGGAAGGATCACCTCATCGACTCCAACCGCGACTTCCACGCCAAGCTCCGGCGATTCGGCGTCGAGCATGAGTACCGGGAGGAATCGGGCGGACACGACTGGTCCTACTGGCAGCGGAATGTGAGCGAGAGTCTCAAGTGGCTCGGCAGCCGTTTGGATCGGTAAGCCATGATTGAGGTCCTCGGCGCCATGGCGATCATGATCGAGTATCCTCTTATAGCTGCGGCTATCGGCGCCGTCGTGCTTGGCCTGGGGCGCTGGTTTCGCCGCAAGGCACTGGTCACCATCGGGGTGATCTGGCTGCTCTATGCCGCTTACGAGACTGGCATGAAGCAGCGCTGGCTCTGTAGCGGCGAATGCAACATCCGGGTCGACCTCCTGTTGATCTATCCGGTGCTGCTTGCGAGCCTCATAATTTCTGCGGTGAGTTTGTTCCGCGTCCTCCGGGCGCCATGAGCACCCGCTAACCAGCTGTGACTACTCACGACTGATTCCGAGGCGGCATGAACCAGGATACCGGCGTCACTGCAGTGGCTCACGTCATTCAGCTGGCGGTGGCGCCGGTCTTCCTGCTCTCTGGCATTGGCGCCATGCTGGCGGTGATGACCAACAGGCTGGCGCGTATTGTCGACCGGGCTCGAGCGCTCGAGGCCGAAGTGACTCGGAGTGGTGCCGCTCCGGCGCAGACGGTCGTCTCGCGGCTGGCCGTCCTGTCCCGGCGGGCAAAATTCATCGGCCATGCGATCACCCTGTGTACCATTACCGCACTGCTGATCTGCGCCGTCATCGCAGTGCTCTTTCTCGGCGCGTTCCTGAAGCTGGACACCTCGACCTGGGTTGCCCTGCTGTTCGTCCTCGCGATGCTCACCTTTTTCGTGGGACTCTTGATGTTTCTCCGAGAGATCTTCCTGGCCACCGCCACCGTTAGGATCGGGCTGCAACAGGCAGCCGGCTCCGACACTCAGCGCACACCTGAGTGATTATTGCCGGTAAGTACGGATCACATGAGGACGCGATGAAGACGAGCATCACGGACGAGTTGACAGAAGTTGCCCGCCAATGGGACCGGGCGATGGTCGAGAATGACGCGGATGCCATTGGAGAGTTCATGGCCGACGATTGGATAATCATCGGGTCCGCAGGCAACGTTGACGACAAGGCGAGCTTTCTTGCCTTGGTGAGATCCGGGAGCCTGACTCACGAAGTCATGGAATGCCAGGACATACGGACGCGGATGTATGGCGATGCGGCTGTCATGACTGCCCGAGGGGTGTCCGGAGGGATGTATCGAGGACAGACGTTCTACGAGGTGGAGCGGGTCTCCTGCGTGTTCGTCCGGCAGGAAGGCCGTTGGAGGTGTGTGCTGACACACCTGTCTCGCATGCCGGGGGAGCAGCCATAGATTATCAACCCACTCAAAAGGAGATAAAGCAGGATGTACCGCGTTCGTCAGCAGGATTTGCCGTTTCAGGGCAGCTCACACCAGTTCGTGGGAGCCGAAAACGGCGGCGTGAATGTCTCGGCGTTTCTGCTCCGCGCGCTGCCCGGGCAGGGTCCGGGGCCTCACCGTCATCCCTATGACGAGGTGCAGTTTGTTCGAGAAGGCCGGGGAATGTGGACCGTAAACGGCGAAGAGTTCGAGGCCGGCGCGGGTGACATTCTCGTCATCAAGGCCGGGGAGGTCCATGGCTTCCGGTGCATTGGTGACGCACCACTGGTCCAGGTCGATGTGCACCTCAGCCCCCGCTTCATCCAGGAGAATCTGACCTAGCATGCACGATCAGCCGCATTCGCAAACCGGGACTGTTGCGAGACTGGTCCACGATCCCGACGGTCTCAACTCCGGTGTATGGCCAGTTGGCACCGATCACTTCATCACTCCAATCGATCGCTTCTTCACCAGGAGTCACGCCGCCATTCCCCCAATCGATCTGGACTCGTGGCATCTCGAAGTGGGAGGCCTGGTCGAGCGTCCGACCAGCTTCTCGTTCGAGGAGCTCAGTTACGCATTTCCACAGCGACACGTGACGGCGACTCTGGTGTGCGCGGGACTGCGACGGGACGAGTTTCTCTCGCTGGGTCCGATGCCGGGGGAGCTTCCGTGGGGGCCGGAACCGGTCAGTACCGGCCGCTGGACCGGTATCGCTCTGCGCGATGTGCTTCGGGCCGTGGGAGTGATCGCGCCGGCGGCGCACGTCGAGCTCATCGGTCTCGATCAGGTGGAGCGCCATGGCCAACCGTTCGGTGGTTCGATTGACCTGGTCAAAGCGATGAGCCACGAAGTCATTCTGGCCACTGAGCTCAACGGAGTGCCGCTGCCTTCAGCCCACGGCTTCCCGCTTCGCGCGATCGTGCCCGGCTGGATTGGCGCCCGAAGCGTCAAGTGGCTGGGACGGATCAATCTCATCGAGAAGCCCTCCGTTAACCACTTCCAGAGTAGAGCGTACCGCATCCAACGGAAAGCCAGCCCGAGCGCTCCCCAGGATGTCTCCGCGGGTACCGCGATGAGTGAGGTTCCTCTCAATGCCGTGATTCTCGAGCCCGAGCCGGGCCAAATCGTCTCGGCAGGTGAGGTGCAGATTCGGGGTTGGGCCATAGGATCGGGTGGCCGGCCACCGATTGCGGTCGAGCTATCCCCCAACGGGGGCAAAGATTGGATCGCGGCCCGAATTTCAATGCAGGAGGGACCCTGGACCTGGGTATTCTGGGAGGCAGTCCTGGAGTTGAGCGCAGGAACCCATACCCTCGCCGTCCGGGCACGCGACGGCACCGCAACCCAGCCGGCCACGGTGATCCAGACCTGGAACGTAAAGGGCTACGGGAACAACGCGTGGCATCGCGTGCCGGTCCGAGCCGAGTGATCGCATGACCGCGGCTCCCGATCCTCTCGCACGACTCACTGGGGCTCTGGCGGACCATTACCGCATCGAACGCGAGCTGGGCCGCGGCGGCATGGCGACGGTGTACCTCGCCCACGATCTCAAGCACGACCGGAAAGTCGCGCTCAAGGCACTTCACCCCGAGCTTGCCGCCTACCTCGGCGCCGAACGCTTTCTCCGTGAGATCCGGATCGCGGCACGGTTGACCCACCCGCACATCCTGCCGGTCCATGACTCCGGTGAAGCGGGCAGCATGCTGTTTTATGTGATGCCATTCGTCGAAGGAGAATCGCTGCGCGACCTGCTCTCCCGGAGGAAGCAGCTGCCCCTGGATCAGGCGCTGAGCATTACCCGCGAAGTGGCCGGAGCACTGGCGTACGCTCATGCGCATGGCGTGGTGCACCGCGACATTAAACCCGAGAACATCCTGATCGAGGACGAGCACGCGGTGGTGGCCGATTTCGGGATTGCCCGTGCGGTCGGCGCGGCGGGAGGCGAGAAGCTGACCCAGACCGGTCTGGCGATCGGCACCCCGCCGTACATGAGTCCGGAGCAGGCCACCGGCGGCTCGGACGTCGACGGGCGGAGCGACCTCTATTCGCTCGCGTGCGTGCTCTACGAGATGCTGGCCGGGCAGCCACCCTTCACCGGACCGACAGCCGAAAGCGTGGTCCGGCAGCATCTGATGGCGGATGTGCCCAACGTCACTCTCCTCCGACCCATGGTGCCGGGGTCGATCGCCACCGCGCTGACCCGAGCCCTGGCAAAGACGCCGGCAGATCGATTCGACAGCACCAGGCAATTCGCCGATGCCTTAGCGGTGCCCCACCCTGCCCTATCTCCCACGGCAACCGGTCCAGCCCCACCGGTCTCTCTGCTCCGGGAACCCACCCGCGAGGTCCGCCGGCTGCGGAAGCCTTCGCTGGTACTACTCTCTGTTGTCGCCGTCATCGCCCTGCTCGGGCTGATCGAGCACATAACCAGGGCGGGGCGGATCATGTGGGCCCGATCGCGGGTGATTCCCGAAATGCAGCGCAGCGTGACGATGGGCGATTGGGAAACTGCTTATCGGTTGGCTGCTCGACTGGACCGAATCATTCCGAATGATCCCACCGTGGCTGCACTGCGCGCGGTATTCACCGACACCATGCGCATCGAGGGAACTCCGACCGGTACCCAGGTGTACCGGCGGGCATATGCGGCAGGTGGCGACAGCTGGCAGCATCTCGGGGCAGCTCCGATCCGGCAGGTCTTACTTCCTCGGCTGCCATTGGTCTCGCAATTCAGGTTTGACGCACCGGGATATACCACTGCGTTCGATATCGGCGCCGCGAGTCCTGGAGGCGGACGGGGGATGCAACCAACCGTCCGATTTACCCTATCTCCGAGAGGCGCCCTCCCGGCGGGAATGGTGCTCGTCCTGGCGGGGCGAGTCCAACCCGGGATTCCCCAGCTCCCTACTCTCTCCGTAGACCTGGCTGATTTCTATTTGGACCGCCTGGAGGTGACGAACCAGGAGTATCAGGTCTTCGTGGATTCCGGAGGGTATCGGCGGCGGGACCTGTGGGTGCATCCGTTTAAACTGGA
>JAICPP010000112.1 GCA_025929805.1 Gemmatimonadales bacterium
GATAGAACCGGACCACCTCGCCTCGTTGGACGCGCAGGCGAAAGAATGGCTCGCCGTTCACCAGGAACTGGTTGCCAAATCGCCCCATGAGCGCGTGGGTGGGCGATTCGTCTCCCAGCGGAACCAGCCCCGCGTCGGTTGCCAGCAGATCGTCCAGAATCAGCACCGCTTCCCGGTTCACCGGCGCATAGCCGTCGGCCTCGTCCGGCCGAACCAGCAGATTCCCGTAGAGACCCAGCTCCTGTTGGATGTCCTCCCGCACGTGCGGGTGGTACCAATAGATCCCGGTGTCGGGAAAGCGGAGCCGATAGGTGAACTCGCCCCCTGCGGGTACCGCCGGTTGGGTCAGACCAGGCGTGCCGTCGCTCCGGTTGTCCAGCCGGATGCCGTGCCAATGCACCGAGGAAGGCAGGGGCAGCCGGTTGGAGTAGACGACCGTGATCTCCGAGCCGCGCGCCACCTCGATGAGCGGACCCGGATGCTGGCCATTGAACGCGAACATGGTGTGACGTCGCCCGTTCACGCTGCGGCGTACCGGGCCGGCCCCGAGCCTGATCGTGTCGCCGTCACTCACGCGGACTCGCTCACCGCCCCGGATTGGCGGCGCTTCACCGGAAGGGAGCCACGGCTTCAGCGCCGGTCGCAAGCCCATCTCCGCGGGGAACATGGTGAGTCCCCGCGGCATCGGCACCGTGGTCCACCGGAGCGTGGTGTCGGTCTTTGCCGCAGTCGGTTCATGAGATGAGCCGCGATCCTGGGCCGAGCTGTCACCGGGCCCAGTCATCGAGCCCAGGGTGAGCTGGAGCAGATCGGGTGGGTAGAGCCGGGTGGCCGGGGATTGGCCCCGGAGCAGCACCCTTCCACGGGGTCGTGTCACGCGAGCATCAGGCTCAGCGGTCAGCAGCACGGTGAACTTCTCGAGATCCACGATCCCGATGCTGGTTCGGCCATTGCCTACGACTCTCCGGCTCACGACCGAGTCCATCGTTAACGGCATGACCCAGGCGACAAAGCTCCGGTAGCGTCCCAGTGAGGTCGGTGCCGGAAGGCCGGAGGCTTGGAGGATCAGCTGGAAGCGGGAGCGTCCGTCCGGTGCCACAGCAACGGTGAAGAGCCCCGGCGGGTGGCCCAGCTCGACCCGGCCTGAGATACCAGCCGTCCCCGGAGCGGGAATCAGCTCCATGCAATAGAGATCCCGGCTCGGTCCCAGGGATGAGGGCGTATCGCACGGGCGTTGCTGGGTATCCAGCGGCGTCGAGCCAAGGAGCGAGGCCAGCAGCAGCGAATGGAGGCGGGAGACAGGCATCCGCCCTGAATCTATCCCGGTAGATTCAACACTCCATGGATGACCTCACTCGGCAGCTCACCGCGAGCCTGAGCGATCGCTACGTACTCGAACGAGAGATCGGGGCCGGAGGCATGGCGACCGTGTATCTCGCGCGAGATGAGCGTCACAAGCGGTCCGTCGCCATCAAGGTGGTTCGCCCCGAGCTGGGCGGGCGCGAAGGCAGCCAGCGCTTCCTGCGTGAGATCGAGCTGGCAGCCCGGCTCCAGCACCCCCACATCCTGCCGGTGTTCGACTCCGGCGTCGTGCACGACGAGACCGGCGCGCCCACGCCCTACTTCGTGATGCCCTATGTGGAGGGTGAGACGCTGCGGCAGCGGCTGCACCGGGAGAAACGCCTCCCTATCGATGTCGCGATCACCCTCGCCAGCGAGGTGGCCGACGCACTGGCCTACGCCCACGCCCATGGGGTTGTACACCGCGACATCAAGCCGGAAAACATTCTCTTGAGCGGCGGCCACGCAGTCGTGGCCGATTTCGGCGTTGCCAAGGCGCTGGAGAGCGGATCGACTGCAGCGGCCGGGGACGATCCGACCCGGCTGACCAGGGCAGGCATCGCCATCGGCACACCGCTGTACATGAGCCCCGAGCAGGCGACCGCGGAGGACGTCGTCGACGCCCGGTCCGACCAATACAGCCTCGCCTGCGTGGTGTACGAGATGCTGGCGGGTCAGCCGCCGTTCACCGGGCCTACTCACCAGGCCATTCTCGCGAAGAGCCTCAGCGCGCCTCGTCCGCACATCGGCCAGGTAAGGGCGGAGGTGCCGGCGGAGCTGGACCAGACGATCCTGCGAGCGATGGCCTTGGAGCCCGCCGGCCGCTTCCCCGACATGACCTCTTTCGGTGCCGCGCTCCGTCAGGCGCGGGTGGCGCCCGAGCGCAACCGACGCCGCCGGTACCTGCCGGCCGCTCTGATGCTGCTGGCCGCGGCCGGCGTCGGTGCCTGGTGGGCGACTCGCTCATCGGTCGGAGCGGTGGCGCCTGCAGCTCAATCGGTTGCCGTACTCCCCTTCCGCACCTCGGGTCCGGGAGTGGAGTTCCTGGGCGAGGGGATGGTCGATCTGCTCTCGACCAATCTGAGCGGTGTAGGCGGGATCTACGCAGTCGATCCCCGAACGGTTCTGCGCCGGTGGAGCCGCTCGAACGACCGGGGGTCCGGCGACATCTCGCGGGCGCTCGCAGTTGGCCGGGCACTGGACGCCGGTTCGGTCGTCCTCGGCAGCGTCGTGTCCACCGGTGGTCGCGTGCGCCTTGCGGCTGATCTCTATAGCACAAAGGGAGAGCCCCTGGGCCGGGCACAGGTAGATGCTTCGGCTGACAGCGTGCTCGGCGCGGTCGACCGGTTGAGCCTGGCATTGTTGCGGGATGTCTGGCGATCGAAAGAGCCGATCCCACACCTGCGTTTGGCGTCGCTCACCACCGACTCGATCGGGGCGCTCCGCTCCTATCTGGAGGGCGAGCGCCGTTATCGCAGCCTGGCCTGGGACTCGGCGCTCAGTGCTTACACCCGGGCGGTGGAAATCGACTCCACCTTTGCGTTGGCGCACCTGAGAAGAGCCCAGGTGTTCGGCTGGACCGGCGGGTATGGGAACCAGGAGTCACGCAGAGCGATCGTCGCGGGTGCTCGCTTTGCCGATCGCTTGCCGGCCCGTGACCGGCGGCTGCTGGCCGGGTATCGCCTCTTCGATGAAGGAAAGCCCGCAGCGATCGATTCGCTCCGGGCCTTTCTGGCGACGTACCCCGATGATGTCGACGGCTGGGTCCTCCTGGGTGAGGCCATGTTCCACACGGCGAACTTTCGACCGACTGCCCCGGAATCCGTGGCGGCAGTGTTCGACAGCGTGCTGCGGCGGGACTCCACGCTCTTTCCCGCGCTGATTCACCCCCTGGAGCTCTCCCTCCTCTACCGTGATCGAGTCAGGTTCCGGCGCTACTTCCCGACCTTCGAGCAAAGCGCTCCCCAACCCCAAGTGAACGCACTCCGCACGGCAGCCGGATTCATCTGGGGACCACGGCCGACGGCCCGGGGGGTTCGCGCCGCGTTACTGGAGCACCCTTCCTGGATCATCCAGTCGGCCTTGTCGCAGTATCAGCGCCCCGAGGCTACCTCGGACAGCGTCATTCGGGTTTTCGATCCAGGTCGCAGGACTGCTCCTCCAGCCAGAGAATTCCTGATCAGAGGATTGGCGGTCAGGGCGCATGCACTGGCGGGAGTCGGCCGCTGGCGTGAGGCGATGGTGGTGTTGGACTCGTTGCAGAGGTTCGACGCAGACGAGGCCCTGGGCATCAAGGCGTGGGCCATCGCGCTCGGCCTGGCCCCAACATCGTTCAATCCGGTGCTCGATTCGATCGTGAAGACGCTGCCCCCGGGACCCGAAGCCGAATATGCCGGCGCGTTGCTGCACATGACCCGGGGGCGCGTACCCGAGGGCCGGCGACAGCTCGGCCGAGCACTCATGAACCGGGAAACGGGGCTGCCTCCGGAGCAGCGCGGGCTGATGATCGCTGCGGATGGACTGGGCTTACTGCTGCAGCACGACACGGTTGCCGGTATCCGGCGCATGCGGGAGGGGCTCGACTCCGCAGCGGCGCCGAACCTGGCTACGGAGAGCGCGTTCCTCCGCTTCGAATTCGCCCTGGCGCTTGCGGCGCGACCCGAGACCCGGGAGGAGGGGATCCGTTGGCTCCGCTATGGCTTCGAGACTCTGCCGATGTACAAGCCGCTCACGTTGCTGGCGCTGGGGCAGACCTACGAGGCCGCCGGCCAGAGTGAAGCGGCGGCGGCAGCATACCGGCGGTTTCTTCGCTTGTGGGACAAGGCCGATCCAGAGCTGCAGGGAAGGGCCAGAGAAGCGACGCAGGCTCTACGGGAGTAGAGTTAGAGGCGTAACTCGCACCCATTGCGATGAGGGTCCCGTGGCTGAGCCGAAATCTGCCAAGCAGGCCCAAGCCAAGAGCGAGGGGAAGCGCCGGCGCAAGAAGAAAGCGGCCGCCGAGCCTCGCTCCCGCGGTATGACCCCGGATGCCATTGACTCGGGTACCCATCCAGCGGCCCTGACTCAGTTGGCCGAGGCAATCCAGGCCGACGGCGGCACTGTTCTCGCACCGTACAAGGATCCGCTCGGCGGCAATTGGCAGCTGTTCGCCGCGCTTCCCATCGACCTCGTCGAGCCCACTCCGTATCAACGCGACCTCTCCCAACCCCACGTCGAGCGGCTATCGGAGGCGATGGACCGGCTCGGACGTTACATCGATCCCATGGTGGTGGTCCGCTCCGAGGAAGGGAAGTACTGGACGCCCAACGGCAATCACCGTTTGGCCGCGCTGAAACGGCTGGGCGCTCGATCGGCCGTCGCCATCGTCGTGCCGGAGATCGAGGTGGCTCACCGCATTTTGCTGCTCAACACGGAGAAGGCCCACAATCTCCGGGAGCGCTCCCTCGAGGTGATCCGGCTGGCGCAACTCCTGGCCCAGACCGAAGACCGGCCCGAGCGCGATTTCGAGATTGAGTTCGAGGAGCCGGCGCTGCTCACCATTGGGCTGTGCTACCAGGAAAACGGCCGCTTCGCCGGTGGAGCGTACCACCCGGTGCTGCGACGGGCGGAGAAGTTCCTTGGATCGCCCTTGCCAAAGGCGCTCGAGATTCGGCAGGAGCGGGCCGCCCGCGTGCTGGAGCTGGATCAGGCGGTGAGCGAGGCGATGAAGCGGCTCAAGGCCCGGGGATTCGACAGCCCATACCTCAGACCCTTTGTCGTGGCTCGGATCAATCCGCTGCGATTCAAGCGGGGCGGGAATCCCGATGTGGATGAAACCATCGATACCATGTTAGCCGCGGCCCGCCGGTTCGATGCGGGACGGGTGCGCGCCGATCAGGTGGCCAGAGCCGGTGGCCCGCCGGAAGACTGAGGCCGGATACCCAAGCCGGTCGTGAATCCAGGGCATCTGGCTGCAGCGGAGGGGAAGGGCCGTGTATACTGCTTACTTCCCTCTGAGTGGAGACAGTCCAGATGCTCCGGCCTCACTTCACATCAGCCCTCGCCATGGTCGCTGTCCTGGGGCTGGGCCTCACCGCCTGCGACCCCGGTTCCTCCCGCAGGGCTGATGATGATCGGGCGTTGGCCGAATCCGCAGCGGTCTACGAAGAGGTTTCCCAAAGATTCCGCAAGGTGGGTGAGACCACCGACCTCCATGGGCCCGAGTCGGCCCGCTACGATCGCGATCTCGATGTCTGGTTCGTCTCGAACGTCAACGGGAGCCCGACCGCCAAGGACAATAACGGCTACATCAGCCGGCTCCGGCCGGACGGGAGTCCGTACAACCTGAAGTTCATCGAGGGCGGGAAGAAGGGTCTCACGCTCAATGCCCCCAAGGGACTGGCGATCAAGGGCGACACGCTCTGGGTGGCTGACATCGACTACGCCCGCGCATTCAACAAACGGACCGGTGCCTCCATTGCCAATGTGAATGTCCGGGGACGGGTGAAGTTTCTCAACGGCGCCACGGTGGGCCCGGACGGTGCCATCTACATGACCGATACCGGCGTCATCTTTGGGCCCAAGGGGGAGATGTCGCATCCCGGCCCGGATCAGGTTGTCCGCGTCACCAGAGCCGGCGCGACAACCACACTCGCATCCCCCAAGCTGGAAGCCCCGAACGGCATCACCTGGGACAGCCGGGAAAAGCGCTTCGTGATCGTGTCCTTCGGAGGTAAAGGGATTTACGGCTGGAAGCCGAACGAGAAGGACGTCACGCTGCTCGGCTCTGGACCGGGTCAACAAGATGGTGTGGTTGCGCTTCCCGATGGTCGCCTGCTGGTGACCAGCTGGGCCGACTCCAGTCTCTTTGCAATGGCAAGGGACGGCAAGATCATGAAGGTGGCATCTGGGATCCCCTCACCGGCGGACATCGACTTCGCCGAGAAGGACTCCCGAGTTGCGGTGCCGCAGCTGATGGCCAACAAGGTTCAGTTCTGGGAGCTGCCATGACGGACATCTTTATACGGGGCGTCGTCCTTGGGGCCGTCCTCGCAGGGCTCGGAGTCCTGAACGCCGGTGCAATGCCTGCACAGCGCGATTCGGCAGTTACCACCCACGGTGAGTGGGTCAAGATCAAGCGTGGCAACGAAACTATCCGGGCCTACGTTGCCTACCCGGAACGGAAGACCAAGGCTCCTGCCGTGATCGTGATCCACGAGATATTCGGGCTCACGGAATGGGAGCCGACGGTGGCCGATCGGCTGGCCAAGGAAGGGTTCGTCGCCATCCTGCCCGACCTGCTCTCCTCCAAGCACGGGCAGTCTCCCAAGGATTCCGACGAAGGCAGGAAGCTGATCGGCGATCTCGAGCCCGATCGTATCACTGCCGATCTCGACGCGGTCTATCGCTACGTCAACGGCCTGCCCGCGGTGCAGAAGGATCATATCGGCACGATCGGCTTCTGCTGGGGCGGAGGACAAAGCTTCCGCTACGCGACCAACAACCCGAATCTGAAGGCGGTGGTCGTCGCGTACGGCCCCGCCCCCGACTCAGCCGACATCAAGCGGATCAAGTCACCGGTGCTGGGCGTGTACGGGGAGAACGATGAGCGGATCAATGCCAGCCTGCCGGATGTCGCGGCCAAGATGGAATCCGCGGGGAAGACATTTAGCTACGAGGTGTATCCCGGCACCGGCCACGGCTTCCTGAAGCCCGGGCGGGAGGGATACGACACACCGCAGCGAGAGAGGGCATGGAAGCGGATTCTGGAGTTTTACCGGGCGCGTCTGGGCAAGTAAGGCGTTTACGCTTTCCTAATGCTCTCACTCCTCATACTTCATGCTCTCACTCCTCATACTTCTCCAGACCCAATCTCCCCTCGCGGTCCGGGCCGACACCATCCGGCCGGTCCACGACGCTATGCACTACGATGTCACGCTAATTCCCAGCGACACCGGCGGCCATATCCTGGGTGAGGTGCAGATCAGTTGGCGGCTCCGGTCCACTGATCTGGTCGAGATGCAGCTCGACTCCGCCATGCGGGTGATCCGTGTGCTGGTGGACGGTAAGCCGAACACCCGGCTCTCCCGAACCAGATACGGCAGAAGCGAGCAGTGGATCGGTGTGCCCCACGAGAAACAGCCGGGAGACACGCTGAGTACTCGGGTGCGCTACCGCGGATACGCGCGTGACGGCTTGATCGTGGGAACCAATCAGTACGGCGCCCGCACGGTGTTCGCCGACAACTGGCCCGACCGGGCCCACCTCTGGATCCCCTCCCAGGATCACCCGAGCGATAAGGCCACCGTCGCCTTTCATGTGCAAGCACCGCTGGGGCAGCAGGTGATAGCCAACGGAGTTCTGGAGAAGATCGATACCCTGGCGCAGGGTAAGAGCGTGTGGCACTACCGGTTGGACTCACCGATCCCAGTGTATACCATGGTGGTGGGGATCGGCCGGCTGTCGCGCACCCGCCTTTCGGATGCGGCTTGCCCGGTGAAGTGCGTTGCGCTCACCGTCTGGGCCTATCCGGAAGACTCGGCCTACGCGGTGCGCGGGCCGTTCCGCAGGGCAGGCCGGATAATCGATTATTTCAGTAATCTCATAGGTCCCTTTCCCTACACCAGCCTGGCGCACGTGGAGTCGAGCACCCGGTTCGCGGGGATGGAGAACTCGACTGCCATCTTCTATGACGAGAAGCGCTATCGGGAAAGGACGTTAGAGGAGCGGCTCGTGGCGCATGAGACCGCCCATCAGTGGTTTGGGGACGCGGTGACCGAGGCGGACTGGCATCATCTGTGGCTCTCGGAGGGATTCGCGACCTACCTCGCCGCGCTGTGGCAGGGGCATGCCGATGGGGACAGCACCTTTCGCGCGGTAATGGCCCGCGCAGCGGCGAGGATATTCGAGTCGGAGGAGACTCAGAAGCCGATTCTGGACACCACCGCGACGGACCTCCCCGGGTTGCTCAACAGCAATAACTACCAGAAAGGCGCCTGGGTACTGCACCAGCTCAGGGGAATCATGGGGGACTCGGCATTCTTCGCCGGCCTGCGCCATTACTACGACACCTATAAGGACAGCACAGCGCTTTCCGCCGACTTTGCCCGGATCATGTCACAGGCTACCGGACAGAACCTGGAGTGGTACTTCCAGCAGGCCTTGATGCAGCCCGGCTACCCCATGCTGGATATCAGTTGGCAGCACAAGGACAAGAGGCTCACGCTAGACGTGGCCCAGACGCAACCCCCCGAATGGGGGACTTATCGTATTCGCAATCTGATCTTGCTGGTCGACAAGACGCCGGTCCGTATCAGCGTCGAGGGCCGGCAGTCCAGAGTGGTGGTGAAAGGAATTCGTCGCAAGCCAAGGGACCTCGTGGTCGATCCAAAGGGGTGGCGGCTACTGAAGTCACAAGTGAACGGTGAACGGTAAACGGTGAGCGGGATCTGGTTGTCATCCTCGGCCCCACATCTCTCCGCCATGAAAGCCCTGTTCACCGTTTACTGTTTACTGTTTACGCCTTTGGCTCTCATTGCCTGCGGAACGGTGGCTCCGCTCCGGGGAAAAATCGACGTCGGCCGTGAGTCCTATGTCGTGTTCGTCGGTGGCAGCGGGGTGAGCGGCGACCTCTATGCAGTCGGGGCCGACGGCGGGCCCGCCCATCCCATCACGTTTAGTGCGGTAGCAGAGCTCAGACCGGCCCTCTCGCCGGACGGTTCCAGTGTGGCATTCCTGCGGGGATTGTCGCTTCGCGACTCGACCCCAGCCAGCGTGTGGGTCATGAACCTCCTGAACGGGGCTGAGCGCGAGCTGCCGCTTCCCCAAACTTCAGGAGCCCCACAGCGGGTAGGCTGGAGCAGAGACGGCAGCTCCCTCATCGTGCAAACGGAGCGCGAGCTTTACGGTGCCGCCGCTCCGCCCGCTAACCCAGACCCTCAGCCCCTGCCGGCGGCCGATCGCGCTGCCGCCGAGTCCAGTCTGGCGGTACTCTTGGGGGATCCGGTGTTCGCGCAGGTGGTGCCCTGCAAGCGAGCCGGAGATTTGTGTGTGGCTCCTCGCACCGGCCGACCGGGCATCCTGGCTCAAGCGGCTCACGATCCGGTGCGCTGGGGCACCGACTCGGTGGCGTTCTTTACGGCCGGCGATCTGCTCCAGATCCGTCCTCTGGCAAAGGGGCGGCCACGACTCCTGCACGTCTCGAATCCTCCTGCCCGACCCCGCCAGCCCACATATTTCGCGGCCTCACCAGGGCAATAGTCGCTATCCCTCCATTGAAGCTTCCTGCACGCTCCGACTACTTTCCGGGGCTTTTTTGGCCCATTTCAGTGGAGTTTGTGAATGAAAATGCTGGTCCTCGGTGCCGGTCTTCAGGGCTGCGCCTGCGCCTATGATTTGCTGCAGAACCCGGCGGTCAGCCAGGTTACGCTGGCGGACCTTCGCCCCGAAAAGCTCCCCAAATTCCTTGGGGGCGACTGGAACGGGCGGCTTCGAACCATCCGGCTCGACGTGTCCGATTCCGCGGCCGTTCGTACGGCCTTTCGGGGGCAGGCCGCAGTCATGAGCGCCATCCCCTATTACTACAACGGACCGATGGCCAAGGCCGCTGTTGAGGGCGGTTGCCACTTCTCCGACCTCGGCGGGAACACCGAGATCGTTCTGGAGCAGAAGAAGTTGCACCAGCAGGCGGAGGCCAAGGGCATATCGGTCATCCCGGACTGCGGGCTTGCGCCGGGCATGGTGAACATCCTGGCCGCGGAAGGGATCCGGCGGCTCGAGCAGGCGGAGAAGGTAAAGATCTTTGTCGGCGGCCTGCCGCAAAGCCCCGAGCCGCCGCTCAACTACCAGATTGTCTACTCCCTCGAGGGTGCTCTGGACTACTACACCACTCCCTCATGGGTGCTCCGAGGCGGGAAACCGGTGCAAGTCGAAGCACTCAGCGAGGTCGAGTCGGTCGAGTTCCCTCCGCCGGTGGGAACCCTGGAAGCGTTCCATACCGGCGGCGGCATCAGCACGTTGCCGTTTGCCTACCAGGGCAAGATCGACGTCATGGAGTACAAGACCTTGCGCTACC
>JAICPP010000105.1 GCA_025929805.1 Gemmatimonadales bacterium
ATCAGATGCTCGCGCTTGTGGGCCCGCTCGTTCTCGAGGATGACCCGCCGGCTGACAACGATGTTCCGGCGCCGCTTATTGAGCTTGATGATCTTGAACTCGTAGGTTTGCCCCAGGAGCTCGTCGATGTTGGGCACCCGCCGGAGCGCGATCTGGCTTCCGGGCAGGAAGGCGTCAACCCCCATCAGGTTGACGACCACGCCGCCCTTGATCTTCTTGACCAGGGTACCCTCTACCGGCTGATCGTTCTCGTGGGCCACACGGATCTTTTCCCAGACCCGCATGAAGTCGGCCTTCTTCTTCGACAGAACGACTGCGCCTTCCTGATCCTCCAGATGCTCGAGGAAGACTTCCACCTCATCCCCTTCTTTCAGGGTATGAGGATCCTTGAACTCATCCAGCGGTACCGAGCCCTCGGACTTGAACCCCACATCGAGGATTACGGCGTTGTCGGTTACGCGAAGGACTTTGGATTTGACAATCTCGCCTTCGACGATCTGAGACATGGTGCCCTCGTACATCGAGAGCATCTGCTCGTAATCTTCGTCGCTGTAGTCTTCGTCGTAGAGATCCTGCCGTACGCGCAGGCCGGTGGGAGAGCTGAACTGGTCGCTAGAGGAGTGAACTTGATCGAGCATGCGTAACGGTGCCGTCCTTTAAAAATGCCGGTCCCACGAGGCCGGGTATGGGTCCAACTGCGCCGGGGCAGAAGTGCCACCGCATAGAGCCACTGAGGATAGCCGACCCAGGGTCACAACGCAAGATGTAACAAGCGGTTGGCCGCGGCCTATTCGGGAGGATGATGAAAGGGGTGAAGTGGAGCCCGGCGCTAGCTGGAAAGCGAAGCCACCGGGTCCGGTACCCCCACCCCCTCCTTGGTTTCCCTGACAAGCATATCCACCACGGCCCTGAGGTCTCCGGTTTCCCGATAACAGGCGAGCTGCCGGTCGGCACTGGTCCCCTGCTCCAGGATCGTGAAGGCGTACTCCACTTCCTTCCGGCTTCCAATCTCGTCGAGCACATCGTCCACGAACCACTCGATCAGCTCGCGAACCAGGGTTCGGGCCGCCAGCTCCTGCTCCTGCCCCAAGTCGATCAGATTGCCATCCAGTCCATAGCGCACCGCCCGCCACTTGTTTTCCTCAATGAGGGATTGGGGATAAAGGCGGAAGGTCATGTTGTCACGCCGGAGCTTCCAGAGCTTGGCCACAATCGCCTGAAGGAGGGCCGCGATACACACCGCCTCTTCTACCCTGGTACAGACGTCGCAGACCCGGAATTCCAGGGTAGGGTACGTATGATTGGGCCGTACGTCCCACCAGATCTTCGAGGCATCAGGTACGCAGCCGGTACGTACCAGCGTATCCACCAGCGAGGCATAATCGGTCCATGAGTTGAGCACCGGAGGTATGCCGGTCCGGGGAAAGTGCCGGAAGATGATACTTCGGTAGGACTTGAGCCCGGTCTCCCGCCCCATCCAGAAAGGTGAGCTGGTGGAGAGGGTCAGAATGTGGGGCACGAAATACCGGGAGACGTTCATCGCATCGATCAGGAAATCCCGGTCCTCAATCCCGATGTGGACGTGGGTGCCAAAGATGAGAAGTTGCTGGGCCAGGAGGGCCAGATCCTCCCGCACGCCGAGGTACCGGTCCAGCGGGGTAATTTCCTGAGCGAGCCAGGACGAGAAGGGGTGAGTGCCAGCGGCGGCGATCACCAATCCGTTTCGGCCGGCGAGTTCCATGACGACGCCCCGCAAACGAATCAACTCGCCGCGGACGTCGGCTGGAGTTTGGCAGACCCGGGTTCCAATCTCCACCATTGACTGGTGCAGCTCCGGTTTGACCTCTTCGAGGAGCAGGTGATCCCCAGACAAGATTTCGGTGATGTAAGAACGGAGCTGGCGAGTTTCGGGATCGATGAACTGGTACTCTTCCTCGATGCCGAGAGTCAGGGATGGGGGCTTCATGACACATCTACTCCGGGAAGAAGATAGGACGAGCCCGGTCCACGATGAAACGAACCTGCTCGGAAAAATCCATCCTCGTAGTATCCAGGTGTACCGCGTCAGGGGCGGCTCGGAGCGGCGCGACTTCCCGGGTGGAGTCGGCGTGGTCGCGGGCGGCAAGCGCCTGAGTTTCGGCATCGAGGTGTTCGGGCACTACCGCGATGCCGCGTTGACTGATGCGCCGGCCGGCCCGAGCCTCCGGCGAGGCGGTCAGAAAGATCTTGAGATCGGCGTCGGGGAATACCACGGTCCCTATATCCCGCCCATCGACCACCACATCCTGGCCGGCCCTGACCATGGCCCGGAGCCTTGTGTTCACCCATTCGCGAACCACCGGGATAGCGGCTACTGCGGAGACATTGGCGGTGACGTCAGCACTCCTGAGGGCGTCCTCCGCCGGCTCCCCCTCCAGGTAAGCCGCAAACCCGGCCCCATCGGACTGGAGCATGAGCCCGCGGTCCTCCGCCGAGCGGAGAATGACTTCGGGACTGAGATCCGCAACCGCCGCCGCTCCCCTCAGCCCGCGGCGAGCCCCCTCCCTCAGCGCTACCAAGGTGACTCCGCGGTACAACGACCCGGAGTCCAAATGGGCAAAGCCTAAAGTCTCGGCGACGGCGCGGGCGGTACTGCTCTTACCCGATGCGGACGGCCCGTCGATGGCGATCACACCGCCGCTCACGGCCGGGCCTTTCTGCGGATCTGCCGCAGAGCCCCGGGAAAGCCTGGAAAGCTCACGGCGGAGCAGGCCATGTCGTCGACCTGGACGCGAGCGCCTGGTAAGGTGCTCAGCACGGCGAAGGCCATGGCCAGCCGGTGATCCCCGGCTGTGCGCACCCGCCCTCGAGGAGCCGCTTCACTCCCCTCGACGAGCAGATCCTCACCCTGGACTTCGGCTCGGCCCCCCACAGCGCGCAGGTTTTCCGCAACGAGCTCGAGCCGGTTGCTCTCCTTGATGCGAAGCTCACCCACCTGCCTGAATGCGGTGATCCCGCTGGCACGAGATGCCAATACCGCGAGGAGAGGAACCTCGTCTATCAATCCGGGTATCTCGCCCGCCGGCACTTCCGTATGGATGAGGCGCGCCGGTCTTACCAGCAAGTCTCCCACGGGTTCGCCGTACTGCGTAGCCTCATTCTCCAGAGCGATGGTTGCACCCATCCGGGCCAACACCCTGGAGTAGCCGATCCGCGTCGGGTTGAGGCCTACCCGCGCAATGCGGAGCTCGCCTCCGTCAGCCAGGATTGCCGCGCCGGCGAGAAAGGCAGCCGACGAAGGGTCACCGGGAACAGCGATATCGATCGGCTCCACCTTACCGTCCGGGATGAAGCTGATCCACCCATCGTGCTCCAAGACGCGGTAGCCGAAGGCACGAAGAAGGCGTTCGGTGTGGTCCCGGGATCTCCCCTGGGGCTCGCGCACCGCCACCTCGACCTCACCCGCCATTCCCGCAAGCAGGATTGCGCTCTTGATCTGGGCACTCGAGACCGGCATCTCGTATCGCAGGGGACGGAGCTCGCCGCCCTCGACCGTAAGCGGCAAGCCATCGCCGTTGCGTTCAGTAAACCTGGCGCCCATGGCGGCAAGAGGTTTGGTTATCCGCCGCATGGGGCGCCCGCGGAGCGAGCGGTCGCCGGTGAGCGTGGCGGAGAACCGGTGAGCAGAGAGGAGGCCGAGCGCCAGCCGGGTGGTGGTGCCCGAGTTTCCGCAGTTCAACACCTCTGCCGGCCTGCGGAACCGCCCCCGGCCGGCAACCAACGTGACCGATCCCTCCCGCAGGGGTGACACTACGGCACCAAGCTGACGGAGCACGCGGGCGCTGGATTTTGCGTCGAGGGAGGTGAGAGCACCCCGGATTCGACTGGTTCCTCGGGCCATTGCGGCCAGGAGGAGCACTCGATGGGTGATGCTCTTGTCACCCGGCACCCCGACACTGCCACCGACTCTCACCGATCGATGCCCCGGCGGAACCTTTGCGCTTTCTCGAGGTACTCGCGCAGTCCGTTCGCCTCCCCACCGGAGATCAGGTGCCTGATCTCCGCGATGGCTTCCTCGGTGTGCCTCAACGCTTCGGCGACAGAACTCTGATTGTAGAGAAAAACGTCGGCCCACATGTCGGGGTTGCTCGCCGCGAGCCGGGTCGTATCCCGGGTCCCTGAGCCGAACGAAACCCCGCTCCATCCTTGTTCGGCGAGCACCTTGGCCAAGGCCGACGCCACAGCCTGCGACAGGTGACTGGTCCAGGCGAGCTGCCGGTCATGCGCGTCCGCGGCCATCAAGACCGGCGAGCCTTCCAACGTATGCTCCCAGAATTCTGCGACACCGTGGGCCGCCCGATGTCCCTGGGCAGTTCCGCTCTCGCAGATGTACACGACGCAGCCGCGAAGCCGGTCGGGCCGGGCTGACCCGAACCCGCTTTCATGAGTGCCGGCCAGAGGGTGGCTCCCCGCAAAGCGGTCACCCAGGCCGGCGGACACCGCCTCGTGGACTACAGGAGCCTTCACGCTGCAGACATCCGTCAGGAGCGCTCCCGGCTCCAGGGCTGGGCCAAGGGTTCCGATCAGATGGAGAGTGGCGCGAGGTGGTACGGCGAGTACGACCAGCTCTGCGCCACTGACGGCTCGCGCCGGAGAATCAGCCAGCTCAGTGATGGCAGACGCCTTGAGCGCTTGAACTCCCTCGGCCGGCTCGGGTGAGTAACCCACGACTCGAGTCACGCCGGCCAGGCGCGCCTGCCAGGCGAGAGAGCCGCCCATGGCCCCCAGCCCAATCACTGCAAGGGAGGAGGGACGCACGAGTCAGTCTGGGAGTAGGTGGATTGGATCATCCGGTGGCCGAGTAAGGCAGGGCTGTCCCTTGTTGCCCGAGGGCAGCCAAGATTGTACTGATATGACACTCCATACTCAACGGATGCAGTGTGCCCAAGATCCTGATCGTGGAAGACAGCCCTGACAACATGAAGCTCTTTCGAACCCTTCTGACGCTCAAGGGTTATGAGGTAGCGGGTCTGTCGGGAGGAGAGGGGCTGCTCGAGGCCATAGAACGTAGTAGTCCCGATCTGGTGCTGATGGACATCCAGCTACCGGGTAAGGACGGTTTCGCGCTGCTGCGTGAGATTCGAGGATCTCCCTTCGGCACCATGCGGGTGATTGCTCTCACCGCTCACGCCATGACCGGAGACCGGGAACGCGCGCTTCAGGCCGGATTCGATGGATACATCACCAAGCCGATCGACGTTCGGAACTTTCCTGACCAGATCCGCCGGCTATTGGAAGGGGATCGATTGGATCGGTAGCAGCTTATTTCGCCGGCTGATACCGCAGCAGGATCAGCGAGCGCGCCCCCAGCGAGACATTTCCCTGCAGTACGCCGGGAGAGACTGCCCGTGCGGTGTTCATTACCTCGGTCCAGCGGCCGTCAGGTAGCGCAAACGGTCTGGTGCGGCCGCCGGCATTGAGAAGGAGGAGGAGGGCTTCGCCTCCCGAATCCTGGGTATTGCCACCCTTCTCGCCTCGCATGAGCAGGCCCAGGACGTGATTGCCTGGATCCCGCCACTCCCGTTCGGACAGCTCCTTTCCGTCCGGCATCAGCCAAACCAGATCTTTCGCTGCGGCTTCGCCGCGCGGTCCAGAGGGGAAAAACCTGCGCCGGCGCAGTAACGGCGTCGCGGCCCTGATGGCAAACACCGTCCCAGCAAACTCGAGCAAGGCCTGCTTGGCAGGGGTGAGCGTCCAGTCCACCCAGGTCAGTGGTGAATCGTGGCAGTACGCGTTGTTGTTGCCGAGCTGGGTGCGTCCCAGTTCGTCACCGTGAGAGAGCATCGGGACACCCTGGGAAAAAGCCAGTGTCGCCAGGAAATTCCGCTTCATCCGCTCGCGTATGTGGAGAGTACGAGCCGCGTCGGTCGGACCCTCGACGCCCCAGTTGCGGCTCAGGTTGTAGTCTGAGCCATCTCGATTCTCCTCGCCATTCGCCAGGTTATGCTTGGCCTCGTAACTGACCAGGTCGTGAAGAGTGAAGCCATCATGGCAGGTCACATAATTGATGCTTGCCTGAGGTGTGCGGCCCGTGGTCTCATAAAGATCCCCGCTACCCGTGAGCCGAGTCGCGAGATCGGCCAGCCTGTCCTGGTCACCTCTCCAGAAGGCCCGAACGGTGTTTCGAAACTTGTCGTTCCACTCACTCCATCCCTCGGGAAACCGGCCTGTCTGGTATCCGCCCGGCCCCAGGTCCCACGGTTCGGCAATGAGCTTGGTCCGTGACAGAACCGGGTCCTGCCGCACCGCTGTCATGAACTCCCCTGCCATGTTTACTCCGCTGTCGTCCCGAGCGAGCACAGGGGCAATATCAAAGCGGAACCCGTCGATGTGCATTTCCATGACCCAGTACCGCAGACTGTCCAATACCAGTTGTCTGGACCGGGGATGCCGCAGGTTCATCGTATTGCCACAACCGGTGTAGTCGAGGTAGTGCCGGGGGCCATCGGGGTGAGGCCAGTAGTAGGCGGTGTTCTCGATCCCGCGAAAGGAGAGCGTCGGTCCCAGGTGATTGCCTTCCGCCGTGTGGTTGTACACCACGTCCAGAAAGACCTCTAAGCCTGCCCGGTGAAATTCTTTCACCATCGTCTTGAACTCCGTCACCTGCTCTCCCCGCCCGCCACTGGCGAACCGGCTGTCGGGAGCGAAGTACCCGATCGAGCTGTACCCCCAGTAGTTCGTGAGCCCGAGCTCGGCCAGCCGGCGTTCGCTTGCCATGTGATGAACCGGGAGCAGCTCGATGGCGGTAACGCCGAGGCCCCTGAGGTGGTCGAGAATGGGATCACTCGAAAGTCCCAGGTAGGTGCCCCTGAGCTGCTCCGGCACCAAGGGATGCAGCATGGTCATCCCTTTGACGTGACACTCGTAGATGACGGTGCGATCCCAGGGTATGTGGAGAGGTCGATCACCTTCCCAGTTGTAGCTTGGATCGATGACGACGCACTTGGGGATTACTGCCGAGTTGTCCGTCAGATCCGCCATCAGATCTCGATCGGGATCGGTGCTGGAGGTGGGATAGCCACTTAGAGCGTCGTTCCACCGTACGGGGCCACTGATGGCACGGGCGTAAGGATCCAGCAGCAGCTTGGTCGGATTGCAGCGGTGACCCTGCAAGGGGGCATGAGGACCATGTACCCGGAATCCGTAGTACTGTCCGGGCCCGATCTCAGGGAGATACACGTGCCAAATCCCATCCTCGGCTCTGTGCAGCTCATAGGATGTGGATTCCGCGGCGGCTGGGTGGGTGAAGAGGCACAGCTCTACCCGTTCAGCCCGTTCGGCAAAAAGGGCAAAACGAGAGCCCCGGCCATCCCAGTATGCTCCCAGGCCGGGGAGACCCGCTTGGGGCTGGGTCAGGCGAGCCCTCGTGAGCCAGTCGTGCCCGCCCGGGCCCTTCGAACGCGGGAAAGGCCGCGGACCACCACGGCCAGCGTGACCAACGTCCACACTACCGTAAATGCCGCTTTGACCGAATCGGAAGCGGTACCCAGGTGGCCCAGGAAGTACCCGGCGACAAAGATCGCGTCAACCACGAGCAGGGCGATGATGAGCCAGAGCACTTCCCGCTTCATGGCTGCACCCCGATAGTCCGGGCCGAGCTCAGGGCTGCGGGTCGCATGGCTCCCACCACGACCTCGCTGCCGGTGACAATCCGGCGGTGATAGTCGATCTGACCCAGGTGATATGCGAAATGGGTTGTCAGATGAATGAGGTACTCGGCAGTGGTGACCCTGAGCTCGGCGATGACTTCAGGATACTCGTCGGCAAGCTGTGCAGCTGAGAGTTGCGCGAGTCCGGCGTGCACGGCTCGCCGGGCGGCCTCGACCTCCTTCAGCAGCTCCACGCGAGGCACGTCGCGACGAGCGAATTCAGCGGCCCGATCTCTGACGTAACCAGTCCCGCCCAGTCTGGTCCCGAAATAATGTTGCAGGTTCCCGGCGAGATGCAGGGCCAGCGTACCTGCCGTGTTGGATATCCCCGGCGCGCTCTGCCACAGCTCTTTTTCATCGGAGTAGGCCTCGATCTCGCGGCGAAGGGTGTCGAGGTCGCGATCGAGGATCGTCCCGATAGCGGCCTTCATCATGACTGCCCAATCCATCAGTGGGTGTCTCCCACCGCTTCGGAACGGTGGTCTCTCCGTTGAAAAGCGAGGAACTCGTGTATGGCAGCTACGGCTTGAGGATCTCGGGAGACAATGCGCAGCTGACCGCCCGCCGGCGTGGCGCTGGGAGCGTATTGGATGTGGTCTCGCCGGGCACGCATGATTCTGGTGCCGGGCACTTCCGCGTCGTGCACAAAGCCGGGGATGGAGAAGTCACCGGATTGGAAGGAGGCTGCGATCTCCTCCATATGGCTCCGGATCTGGGCGACGCCGGCGAGGTCACCGGAATCCCGCTCCAGTGTAATCCGGCCTCCGTCTGGCAGTGATTCGAATTTGTGGCGCGATGTGTGTTGATCCACGCCCATCGCGGCATGACCACGCTGCTGAACCAACGCGTAGGCGCTGTCGCTGGATGCGCCAGTTCTGGCGGGCTGAGGCTCACCACACGCGCTGGCACAGAGCAACAGGAAAGCAGGACGGAGCATCGGCGCGGCTATTCTCGCAGATCGATGCGGTCCAGTTCACGCTCGGTAGCTCCTTCGCGGAGCCGCCGAAATACCGATTCCAGCAGCTCGACGCCGGTCAGCAGCCCGACCGTTGCGACCGTGAGCACGAGAGCGGCCAGAAGGTGGCCCAAACCGATCAACGAACCGAGGGCTGCAAGTACCCAGATGACGGCCGCGGAGGTGACGCCAATGACGGCTCCCTCCTTGGAGAGGATCACGCCGCCTCCCAGGAAACCGATCCCGGTAACGACTTGGCCCAGCACCCGGGTGGGGTCTACCCGCTCTCCGCCAAAGGACGAGCCCAGACTGACGAAGAGCTGGGTGCCCAGGCAGATCAGGATGCTGGTCCGGATCCCTGCAGCCTTACCCCGCAGCTGCCGCTCCAACCCGATTATGCCGCCACACAGGATGGCGGTTCCCAGGCGTAACCAGAATTCCGCCCTCCCGGGGTCGAGTGGATCGAAAGGGATAGCCATGGCGATCACCCTCCCCCGAGAATAATCTGGTCGCGATCCAGAAGGTCCCGATTCTCTTCCAGCCAGGCCAGCACTCTGCCGCGAACCGATTCCTCGGTGTCGTCTGCCGTTGCCGGGAGTTTGGTGAGCGCGGTGCCTCCAATGGTGAGGTACCACATGGGGGGCTCCCCTCGGGACAGTAGCTCGCCCGAGAGGGTTTGCCCTTCATTCAGCGCGGCGTTGATCTGCTTCCCTTCGAACTCGAGGGTTACCTGCTCCATACCGCCTCAGCGAGAGGTCTCGCGGCGCGCATCTTTGCCGGTAGCCCCGAATGTGACCTCGACGACATAACCGTCGGGATGGATGAGCGCGCTCAACATCCGGCGGGCGCTTTCTTCGGCGTGGGCAGTAACGCCAAGCTCGCCGGCGGACTCCTTCAGTTGACTTCGAGCCAGGTGATAGATGGTGTCACGGTCCGCCGGGCGGAAGGGGTTCCACAATCCCTGTCGCTCGTCATATGTCCGAAGCTGGGTGACTTCGACGCCCAAGACCTTGGCCGGCGGAAGCGTGATGTGGACCCGACGCGTCGTATGGTTGATGTCCACCTGGGTGCCTTCGTCGAGATCGATGCCTGCGAGGACCTTTCCGGTGACCACCACCAGCGAGCGTTTGGTGGATCCCAGTCGCCGATTCTGATAAACCACTACATCGCGCACGCTGGTTTCACTCGAGACCAGCTTGGCCACCGCTCGCATCTGCTCGACCACCACGCCCTGCGTGACCGTGGTCTCATCCCGGCCGGAAACAATTCCCCGGGCCCCGGGTGCGAGACGTCGAATTGCGGTGCCAATGAGAAGGAGGGCCCCACCCAGCAACAGAAGAGCAACGATTACCGCGACGAGCGGCCGGCGAGGCCGGGAGCGCACCATGAGCTGCTCAGAATTCCCGACGCTTCATTTCCTTGAAAAGGCGTTTGGTCTCGGGTTCTTCCTCGTCCGCTCGCTGGCGCAGAGTGGAGTCGAACTGAGCGGAGCGGTCCCGTTTGGGCGGAACCACCTTCTCGGCGTTCTTCTTGGCCAATCGGGCAATGCGGGCATCGTCGCGCTTGGACATCCTGGCTCCATAAAAGGTGTTATTCCAAGCTAACCGATTCCCCGGGCCATCGCCGCAGCGGTAAACACCATGAGGATGAGGATGCCGGCCTGGATGAAGCTGATATTGGCCATCCGCCGCGCCGGCCCGGTATCCAGAGACTGCCCGGCTGCCATGATTCGCCGCCAACGCATGAGCGTGACCAGGGGACTCACCTCGAGCACGAGGAGCAGCACGAAGAGGCCCATTTTGGTCAAGAACATGTGGTTCTGGAGATAGTAACCGGTCGGCTTCTCCAGCCCCCCCAGCAGCCGCCAGAGACCCGTACCGACCCACAGGGCAGCAGCCACACCCCAGAGCGCGTCGGATCGAAAGACCCTTCGGAGGTCCTCAGCCTGCAGCTGGGATCTGAGGCTTCGCCCGCGAGCCCATACCGCGCCCAATCCGATGCCGAGCGCGATGAGATGGAGCGCCGCAAGCGCCCAGCGCAGCGTCATGACTCGAGCTCCTACGGCTCAGCCGGAGATAGAGCGGTCACGCCCGCCGATCCGACAACGGCGGATTGCGGCGGGACCGGCGCCAGAGCAGCAGCAACATGGCCAATAAGTTGGCGCCGGCCAGGCCGGCGCCAACCAGGATCATGCCTCTGGCAGCGGCGCGCAAAATCCCCAGCTGATGCACATCGATGACTCCCAGTAACACCCGGGCAGTCAGGAATGCGGCGGCGGCGGAAAAGAGCAGCAGCTGCAGCAGGAGGAGAGGCCGGTACCCCATACCGGCATAGAGCCAGTACAGGGCG
>JAICPP010000201.1 GCA_025929805.1 Gemmatimonadales bacterium
GGAACTCTTCATGACCCGGTCGGCAATTTCGGCGATCTCCAGCCGGGCACGCACCGGGTGACTCACCCGCACCAGCTCGCCGATGCCATCGATGGCCCTGATGAAGCCCCGAAGATTACTCAGTGCCATAGTCTGAAAAACGTGAACGGTAACCGGTAACCGGTAAACGGGGCTTCCACCCCACACCTGTCCAGTCCCGCTCCTCCCGGTTCACGTTCACTGTTCACCGTTCCCGTTTTGTCCCGATGTGCAGCGCACACACCCCACCCATCAGCAGCTCGTAGCCGACGTTGATGAATCCCTGGGCCTCCATCGCGCGCGCCAGCTGAGGAGGAGCGGGAAAGACCCGGGCCGACTCGGGCAACCAGGCGTATGCTGTCCGGTGCCTCGAAATCAACCAGCCAACCAGAGGCAGTATGCGACGAAAGTAGAACTGAAAACCGGAGCGGATCAGGCGCTGGCGGGGCAACGCCATCTCCAGGATCACGAGCCTAGCACCAGGCTTGAGCACCCGCGCCGCTTCGGCCAGCCCTGCCTCGAGATCTACCAGATTACGGACTCCCCAGCCCACCATGGCTCCATCGAACGCCTCGTCCCCGAAGGGCAGCTCCAACGCGTCTGCACTTACCGGGGTGAGCCCGCCTGCTTTATGACGTCCCAGCTCCAGCATGCGGCGGACGAAGTCGGCTCCGATCACTCTGCCCCTGAACCCGGGGCGGGTGGCCAGGGTAGCCGCCAAATCGAGCGTGCCGGCGCAGAGGTCTAGATAAATTCCTTCCGGGGCCCGCTCCCATCCTAGCCGCGCGACGGCGTAGCGCCTCCAACCCTGATCGAGGCGAAAGCTGATGATGCGGTTGAGCCGGTCGTAGGTGGGAGCAATGGCGGTGAAGATGTCGCGGACGTAGGCCCGCTTTTCCGGACCGCCTGAAACGGGTAACTGACGATCCGAGGCTAACATAGGCGCTGAATGTAGTCCTTCGGGAAGTCCCTTCGCAAGGCGACCGCCGGGTGGCTAGCGCACGCCCGGAATGGGGAGGCCTCAGCGATCAGGATGTCGTCCTGCGGGCCCGTTCGGGTCAGGAGGCGGCCTACCGTGAGCTGATCCGCCGGTACGAGCGGCCGGTGTTTGCCCTCGTGTTCCGGATGGTGCGGGATCGCGAGCTGGCTGAGGATCTGGCACAGGAAACCTTCGTCAAGGCGCTCAACGCCATCGACTCGTACCGTCCCGAGTTCAAGTTCTCCTCCTGGATATTCAAGATCGCCAACAATGCGGCGATCGACCATTTGCGCCGCCGAGAGCTGGACACACTCTCGCTCGATGGGTCTCCTCATGCCGAAACTCCGGAGGCCATGCAGGCTACTGCGCTACAAATCGGCGCGCGGCAGGAGACCCCGCTCGACACGGTGGAGGCGAAGGAGCTTGGCACCGCCATCGAGGCGGCCATCGGATCCCTGCGCCCCGAGTATCGCTCCTGCATCCTGCTGCGCCACGTCGAAGGGCGCGCCTATGAGGAAATCGCTGAGATTCTGAACCTGCCACTCGGCACGGTGAAGACCTATATCCACCGCGCGCGCAATGAGCTGCGGCAATCACTGGCACACCTAAAAGAATGAAACCTTCACCCTACCCTGCACGTAGGAGGGTCCACTTATGACCCGGCCGTTCGAAGACCATCTCTCACCCGACGAGATCGAAGCCTGCATCAGTGGAGCGCCTGCTCCCGAAGCGCAGCGACATCTCGATCGATGTCAGGCCTGTCTCGAACAGGTTCGAGCCGATCGGGAGATCGCCGAGCAGATTGCTGCCCTTCCCCTCATGAGTCCGACGGAAGGGTTTACCGAGCGGGTAATGGCCGCGGTCCTCATTCCCGATCCTTTTGCCATTCGCGCCCTTTCAGCCACCCGCCGTCGCCTCTTCGCCACCAGAAAATCGCTTGCCACGGCCGCGGGGCTGGTGCTGGCCCTGGCCGCGTCGATGGTCGGCAGCGTGGCCTGGTCGCTTGCCAACCAGGAGACGCTTGCGGCCGTCGGTTCCTGGCTTTTCGCCCAGGGCGGCCAGGCCGTGTGGCTCAGCGTGCAGGGTCTCGCCTCAAATCTGATCGAGCAACCCTGGTACACCGGACTGGTCTCACTACTGGAAAATCCAACCCGCCTGGCGCTGTTCTCGGCGCTGGGGTCATTCGCATACCTGGGCGGTCTCCTGGCCCTGCGTCGGCTCCTGGCTGCACCGTCCCAGCAGGTGGCCCATGCCGGCCTCTAATCGCGTACTCGGGTTCGTCGCGGTCTTGATTGTCTTGGGGCAAGGCTCGCTGGTCGCCGAGTCCCCCATCGATCGCTTCCTGAACCGCGCGGTGGACATGGTCAACCGCCTCGGCCAAGACAACTCTCCACCGGCCCGTCCCCGTCCTCAGGCCATACAATCCGGCGGGCCCTCGATCGAGCTGAGCGACCTGAGCCGCCCAACTCTGCTCGAGGCAAAACTCCGATCTGTCCTTAAGCCAGCGGACGGGGAGCTCCGGATGACCGTGCCTGGCGGAACGGCCCGACGAGGCGACTTCAGTCTTGGGTCATCCGAGAACATGGCGGGCCATCTACTCGTGTTGGACGGCAACGCCGATGTCTACGGCCACCTCCGGGGCAATCTGGTTACGGTCCGCGGCGATGTGGTGGTTCACCCGGGAGGAGTTGTTTCCGGAGACGTCCTGACTCTCGGTGGCGAGGTCAGGGACGAGGGCGGCGAGATCGGCGGTGAGGTGCGCACCTTTCGATCTACCACCCTGCTCTCCCCAGCTCCTCGAGTAGAACCAGACCCCGGCGCCCTGCAAACTATTCTCCAGCGGAGTGCCGGGGTTCTGGGAGTCTTTCTTACCCTGACGGTGCTCGGATTCGGCCTGGTGATGTTCGGACGCCAGAATCTGGAAACCGTCTCCGATACCGTGTCGCACTCGTTTGGCCGTGCTTTCGTGACCGGCCTGCTCGGCCAGATCTTGCTGCTGCCAACCTTTGGCATGCTGGTGGTGGGACTGATTCTTAGCGTAGCCGGCATCCTGTTGCTCCCGTTCGCTGTGGCCGTGTTCGCCATGCTGGCGGTCATCGGAATAGTGGGCGGGTATCTCGCGGTCGCCCACGCCCTGGGCGAGACCTACACCCGGCGCCGTATGGCGCTTGGCGCGGTGATCGGATCACCCAACAGCTATCGCTATCTCCTGATCGGGCTGCTGGCGCTCGTCTCCTTGTGGGCCGCGTGGGCCTTGTTCGGCTGGGTGCCCGTGGCCGGAAGCATCATCTGGGGAGCGGCCTTCTTCGTGAGCTGGCTGCTGGGCACTGCGGGCTTCGGTGCTGCCCTGTTGAGTCGGGCGGGAATAAAGGAAAGCTTTGCCGGCCGCCTCCTGCCCCCGGAGGCTCTCACCGATGAATACCTTTGGGCAACTCCGCAGTTCGGCGTGCCGGCTGGTCGCAGGCCGGGCACCCGTACTCCTTCGCGCGGACTGTAGCCGTGCCCTGGTGGTGGCTGTCTCTGGCACTGGTCTTGGGTGGCAGCGTCGTCCAGGCACAGACGATGCGCCCGTTCGGCACCTTCCGGCAGATGCATGGAGAGACTCGTCTCAACGCGCGGCTGGAGTACGCTGCGGGCATCCTGCGAGTGGCTCCGGGGCCACCGGGCGAGCTCTACCGGATGGATCTCTCGTACGACGACACCCGCTACCTGCCGATAAGTGATTTCGATACTCAAACCGGGTCGGTCGTCCTGGGATTGAGACCGGAGGGGGAGGGTGGGGTTCGGGTCGTGTCGCGCAACCAGTTACAGCAGGTGGCCGCGGTCACGCTGTCACCGCGAGTCGATCTCCGGCTCGACTTCACCTTCGGTGCGGTTGACGCCGACATCGAGCTGGGAGGCCTCCGGGTCAGCAATCTCACCATGAAGACCGGCGCCTCCCGCGCAATGGTCCGTTTCTCCGAGCCGAATGCCGCGCGCTGTAACCTGGCGGCCATCAGCGCGGGTGCCGCCGAGGTCAGCCTGCTCGGTCTGGGGAACAGCCGGTGCGATGGTATCGAGTTCGAGGGTGGGATGGGCAAGGTGACCCTGGATTTTTCGGGCCGCTGGAGCTCGAGCTCGAAGGTAAAGGTCACGATGGCTGTAGGAGAGCTGACCCTCCGTCTTCCTCGCACTGTGGGTGTGCGCCTACGGATGGACAGGTTCCTGTCCAGCTTCGATCCTGCAGGGCTGGTCCGCCAGGGGGACGTATTCCAGTCCCCGGATTACGCGGGGAAGCAGCGGAAGCTGGACGTCGATCTTACGACGGCTGTCGGCGGAGTAAAGGTGGTGTGGGTGGAGTAGATTACCGCCATGTCCCCTCTCGAGACGCTCGGCTTCACGCTGGGCACTTCGTTTGCCTCCGGCCTCAATCTCTACGCCACCGTTGCAGCCGCCGGCCTGTTCCAGCGATTCGGCATCGTTCAGTTGCCCGAGCCGCTTCAGGTGCTCGCGAATCCGTTTGTCATGGGGATCGCGGTCACTCTGTTCCTGGTCGAGTTCATCGCGGACAAGATACCGTACGTCGACAGTGCCTGGGACGCCGTGCATACGTTCATTCGGCCTCCGGCAGCAGCCGTCATCGCGTACAGCGCGTTCGGCCAGGTCCCCGAAGAATGGAAGGTGAGCGCTGCGCTGCTGGCCGGAGGGGTTGCTCTGACCTCGCATGGAGCCAAAGCGAGCAGCCGGGCGGCAGCCAACACCAGCCCCGAGCCGGTGAGTAACTGGGTCCTGAGTCTGGCGGAGGATGGTCTGGCGGTGTTCCTGGCGTGGATGGCCGCGGCCCATCCTATCGTGACCGCCGGGATCGTGGTGGTGCTGGTAATCCTGGCAGTGCTGCTGATATGGAAGTTGTACGGGTACCTGCGGCTGGTCTTTCAGCGGCTGCGGCAGTGGCGCGCGCGACCCGCGGCTCCTCCCACTGGGACAGGATAGCTGCGCTGGGCTCAGCCCAGTTCCGCTGGCTGCCCCGCCCCGCGCAGAGAGCGGTCGAGCCGCGCCCGAACTCTTCCTCCCACACCGATACCTAGTCGCCGTGCTGCCGAGCCATTGCGAACGGCTATTTCGACGGTGCCTCCCGAGCCGATATAGGCGAGCAATCCGCCGTTGGTGACATCACTGAATGTCCGCCGCAGCGGCCCCACATCGAGGTCTTCCACCTCGAGTCGGGCTGTGGCGGGAATGAGCTCGGCCGCGAGGTTGGTGATGAGGCTGCCGAACCGGTCCACGTATACGATTTCTCCCACGATCGCGCTGCCCTCCGAACGGGGTGCCGTATAGGCGAGCCGCTCGGGGATACCGCGGTAGGCGTTTCCCAGGAGTGACAGATCGGTTCCATCGGCCAACGCGGCCGCTGCCGGGGCGAACAGGTCCCGACCATGAAAGGTCGGAGCAGCGGTGCTGGGTATCGGGAGGTCTACCGCCGTAATCTCGGTATCGTGCAGGAGTGGCGTAAACACACCATTATCGGGACCCACAAAGAGGTGGCCCTTGGCGCGAAGCGCGAGTGCCGCCCGGGAACCGCCCACCCCGGGATCCACCACAACCA
>JAICPP010000080.1 GCA_025929805.1 Gemmatimonadales bacterium
GTAGACGTTCCATCAAGGCTCGGCCACCCAGCCGGTTGATCACCTCTTCGATCCCAGGTGCCTGGACTCCCTCTTCTATCAAGGCAGCAGAATAGCTTTCCAAGCAGTCGGTATAACGGCCCAGGGTGAACGGCCGCGTAATCTCCCGGAACAGCCGCTCTTCCTCGCCGGTGGCCGGCTTCTGGTCGAGCGCGAGGGCCAGGCCCAGATGGTCGAGCAAGTTGACCGCTGCGATCTTCCGCGCTCGCCGCATCCTGAGCTCGTTGAGAGCCGGTACGACCCCCGCAAGCATGTAGGCATCATCGAACGCGTGGTGTGCCCGTCCGACCTCGACGTTGAATCTCGCCGCCAGTTCAGTGAGCTTGGCGCTGCCCTCGACCAGTGATCGCGCCAGCGGCAGAGTGTCGTAGAAGACCAGATCGTCTATCCCGGCAAACCGCTGGCATAGCCTCCGCAGGACCGGAACGTCGAACTCCTGACCATTGTGCGCTACCAGAACGTCGTTTCCGACGAAGGCCCGGAATCGGGGCCAGACTTCCTCGAGTGGTGGAGCGCCCACGAGATTGCGATCCGTGTACCCATGGATTGCAGTTGCGCGAGCGGTAATCGGCTGGCAACAGGAGATCATGCTGTGGAAGCGTGCGACTATAGCTCCCTTCCGTACCCGGACAGCCGCGATCTCCACGATCTCGCAAGATTCGATATCGAAGTCGTTCGTCTCGATATCAAATGCCACGAAATCATCGAAGTCGCTCTTCAGACCACGGGTCTGCATCAGCTGCAGTGCTTTGAAAACTCGCAGCGGCCAGCCCGGCCCACCGTCTCCCGCGCGCAGCACCAGGTCCGCCTCATCCGGCTTCTCGTTGGCTGGAAGCCGGCGCGCGTCCAGTACTCCACCGCCACGCAGCATGGCAACCAGAGGGATCTCCATCCCGCCGCAGGGCTCGACCCACACCCGCTGTCCCGAGGCGACTGACCGGCCCAGCTGCACCGCCAGGAACGCCGCGCCCGGGTAGACGGAAGGATCACTCAGGTCGTGATGGTGTTCCTCGAGGGGATTACGGCCCGCTCCGATCGGCCGGGCCAGGAGCTCATCCACCAGCCCGGAAAGCGTTTGATGAGATCGGGCCAGCCCTCGCAGATTTTCTAGATGATAGATGAGGCGCCACACCCGCCGTGAATCCGGATCGCCTCGCGGCCGTGAGGCGGCGAAGGTCCGCAGATTTGTCAGGAGATCCTTTCCCTTTACGAAGTTCTTTTGCACCTCCTGCCGCAGCGGTCCGGGGAGGGCCTGTTCCGCCAGTTGACCCAGTCGGATCGGATCATCTGGTGCCCGGATTACCTGCAGAGAAGCGAGGACCCAGCCCACGATCTTGTCGTCCGTCAGGGCGTGGCCCTGGGCCAGGCGGCATGGAATTCCAGCGCATACCAGCCGTTCTTCCAGGTAGCGACCCACCCGGTGGGAGCGGTACAGCAGCGCAACCTCTCCCCATTTCAATCCGGCCTCCAGGCAATCGTTCTGCAAATCCGCGAGCAGCCAGGCGGCTTCTTCCTCCTCGTCCTCAAAAACCTGAGCCGTGACTTCGAAGGGAGAGTTCCTGATGGCCTCGATCTGCTTTTCGAATAACCGGGGGTTACAGGCAATCAGTCGTCTTGCAGTTTCAAAGATCTGGACCGAGCACCGGCAGTTGCGCTCGAGCACAATCGGGTGACTCAGCCCAAAATCATCCCGGAACCGATGGATGATGTGCGGGTCCGAGCCGGCCCAGGAGAAGATCGACTGCTCGTCATCACCCACCCCGAAGAGATTTCGATGGCCCTCGGCCAGCCTCTGGATGATGGCGTACTGAACCGGGCTCAGATCCTGAAATTCGTCGACCAGGAGATAATCCCACCTGGCGCGCAGCTCCGCGGCAGCGGCAGCATCGGTCCGGAGCAATTGGTCGGTCAATACCACCAGATCGTCGAAGTCCGCCAGATTGCGAGAACGCAAGCGCTCCTGATAGCGGGCCAGCAGTGTGGTCCCGCGCTCTCCCAGGGGACGGCCCTGCAAACGATAGAGGCTGAACAGCGACAGTACTTGCGCCCGCCTTTTCTCCGGCACGCCCAGCCGCTTCAGTACTCCCAGCTGGTAATCCTGATCGGCGACTCCGAAACCCGGCCGGAGCCCGCAGCGCGCCGGAAAGTCACGAAGCACCTTGAAGCAGATGGCGTGCAGGGTTCCTCGGGTGATGTCCTCGCCCAGGTAGCCGCGGACTTCGTGAAGCCTGGTTGCTATTTCCTCGGCCGCCTTGTTCGTAAAAGTGACTGCGAGGATGCGGCGCGGGGGAATGGCCCGATTTTGGATGAGATGCTGAATACGACAGATCAGACAGTACGTCTTGCCGGCACCGGGGCCGGCAACTACCAGGACAGGCCCCAGTGGCGCCTCGATGGCCCTGCGCTGCTGGGAAGTCGGCTCGAGGGTCATGCGCCCACGGTGTTCCGCACCAGGGATTTTGCCCATGCGGCGATGCGCTTGGCCAACTCGTCGCGAACCTGATCCCCGGTGCGTCCGCTGCGCTTCAACACGCCGAACGAGTGGTCTGCCCCGTCCACCACGTGCAGGGTCGCCCGTGGACCCAGGCCACCGCACATGTCCGTGATCAGATCGAGTCGTGCAAAGGCGTCACGCGTCCCTTGCAGAAAGAGCATCGGCACATCGACTCGTAAGAGGTGGTCGGCCCGGCGAGTACCGGGCTGCCCTGGAGGGTGCAGCGGAAATCCGAGAAAAGCGAGCCCCTTCACCCGATCCAGAGGCTCGGTCGCAGCCGCGCTCGACGTCATCCTGCCACCCAGCGATTTGCCTCCGGCGATGACTGGCAGCTCCGGGACGATCTCGCCGGCCTTGGTGATGGCAGCCCGAACCGTTGCTTCCAGGACTCCGGGTGTATCGGGGCGGGAGCGTCCCGCTTCCAGGTATGCGAACTGGTAACGGAACGTGGCCACACCCTCGGCCGCCAGGGATGCCGAAATCCCTTCCAGAAAAGGATGCCGCATGCCGGCGCCGGCTCCATGCGCCAGTACATAGAGCAACCAGGCTCCGGGAGGCCGAAGCAAAAAGGCCGAGACGTCGCCGATCGCATCACTGATGTGGAGACGGAGGTCAGTGGCTTCGTTCACGATCGTCTCCCCACCTTCTCCAGCGCCGCCCCAATGTCCGGTTTCAACTCGAGGACCTGCCTGAGAGGGTCGCGCCTCGATGAGCGCATCCGTTCACCCAGGGTGGCTATGGTGAAACGCCGAATGTCGAGCTCTGATGTCACTTCACTCCAGCGCAGCGGGGTGGAAACCGGTGCGCCGGGGAGCGGCCGCACGCTGAAGGGAGCTACGATGAGGCGTCCCGACCCATTCTGGAGGTAGTCGACGTAGACCTTCCCGCCTCGACGGGAGACCTGGCGGGTGATGGTCGAGATCTCCGGTAGCTCCGCCGTAATCAACCGCGCCAGCAGCTCTCCCAGACTCCTGGCCTGATCGTGCCGGCATTGCCCGCCGAGCGGAATCATCACGTGGAGCCCGGAAGAGCCGCTGGTCTTGATCATACAGGGCAGTCCGATATCCTCGCAGAGCGCATGGGTGGCCTGTGCCACGGTCACCACATCGCTGAACGGTGCGTCCTTGGGGTCGAGGTCCAACACGCACCAGTCGGGATGTTCGATGTCGCTCGTTCGGCTGCCCCACACGTGGAGGGGGATGGTTCCGAGATTGATCAGATACAGAAGAGAGGACTCGTCGTCGCATATGAAGTGATCGATCTCCCGTCCCGCCTGCTCACTCCACCTCCGTTCGGTTCGAACCCAGTCCGGCACAAAGCCCGGAGCATCCATCTGAAAGAAGGACTTACCCGCAATCCCGTCGGGATAGCGGGTGAGCACAACCGGACGGTCGGCGAGATAGGGCAGGATCCATCGCGCGATGCTGCGATAGTACTCGATCAGGTCCCCCTTGGTGTAGCCCTCCTCGGGCCAGAAGATCTTTTTCCGGTTGGTGAACTCGACTGTCTGCTGCTCCGACCGCAGTTTCGGTCCCTTTAGTCCCCCGGCCGCCCGGCTGCCCGGTTGCCCGGCTGGCCGTTGGACTTCCCCGCTTCCCCACTTACCCGTTTCCGCGCTTGCCCCACACTCTTCCGGCCTCTTGTCCTCGCGGAATCGGAGAAACACAGGCTGGCGCAGCAGCCCTTCTGCAGTCCATTCGGTGTACTCCACCTCGCAGACCAGGCGGGGCTCAACCCAGCTGGTAGCGTTGGATGCCGGGATGGGGCCGGTGCAGGGCGGGCGGTTCAGACGGATCGGATCGAGCATTTGCCGCACTTCATTGAGCTGCTGCTCGCTGAATCCACTGCCTGCCCGCCCACTGTAGGTGAGCTGTCCATCACGATAGCTGGCCAGGTGCAACGCGCCGAAACCCCTCCGGCTGCCCTTCGGTGCGCTGAAGCCGACGACCACAAAGTCGTCGCTGCACCGAGTGCGGATCTTCACCCAGATGGCGGAGCGTCCTGGCTTGTAGGGAGAGTCCGCTCGCTTGCCGACGATGCCTTCCAATCCAAGCTTCTGAACCTGCTCGTACAGGAGCTCGCCATCCTGCTCAAAGTGCTCTAGAAAGCGCACCACTCCCGTAGCGGGGACCACCTTCTGAAGCACAGCCTTTCGTTGGCTAAGCGGCAGCGACCTGAGATCGAAGTCTTCGAAGCCGAGCAGATCGAAGGCATAGTACGTCACCGGACACTCCACCATCGCGTGGCGGATGTCCAGGGAACGGCGAAGCTGCGCCCGTTGTTGCAACCGTTGGAAGTTGGGCCTGCCTGCATCGTCTAACGCCACCAGCTCGCCGTCCACGACCAAACGGTCGAAGGGAAGAGCCCGAAGTGCTTGGACCACCTCGGGGAAACAAGGAGTCAGATCGTTGCCGTTCCTCGAGAGCAGCCGTGCCTCGTGCTCACGGGCCGCGAGCGCGCGATAGCCGTCGAGTTTCGGCTCGAACAGCCAACCGGGCGCGGTAAACGGGCGGTCGCGGGGTTCGGCCAACATCAACTGGACAGCTCCGGCGCGTACCTGTCTCACTGGCGCTTTGAGCCGAGCCAGGTCGGAGCGAATCCCCTCCGCCGGTGTGCGGCCTGCCTTCAGGTCCTCGACAGTCATGCCGGACAGAACCGATTCCTCCTGCACCGCGTCCTCGGCAGTGGATACGAACTCGTCCCGTTCCTTGATGAGGAGCCAATCGTTCTGCCCTTTTTTGAGCTTTACCAGGGTCCATGCTCCTCGCAGCTTGAGACCATGAAGCTCGAACAAAAGCTTGCCTCGAGCGAGCCCTTCCCGAGGATCGTCAAGCGGTTTCCACCGGCCCCGGTCCCACACAATCACTGCGCCAGCTCCGTAGTTTCCTTCCGGGATCATTCCCTCGAAGTCACCGTACTCGAGCGGATGGTCTTCTACCATGACGGCGAGCCGTTTATCCACCGGGTCATAGGATGGCCCTTTGGGGACTGCCCACGACCGAAGCACGCCTTCCATCTCGAGGCGAAGGTCGTAGTGCAGGCGTCTCGCCGAGTGCTTGTGGATGACGAAGAGCCCGCCGGTTTCCTCTCTGGTTGCAGCGAGCGAGCCAGCAGGCTCCGGGGTTTGCCCAAGCGAGCGTTTGGCCCGGTAGGGCTCAAGTGGATCGGATTTTCGTGGCATGCTGGAAAGTTAAGAGACTCGCTGCCGGATGCCTGATGCGCGGCTGCGACACACCGGCTCAGGACCAGGTCGGCAACCGAATGTAAGGCAATCAGTTCGGTTCTCCCCACCGTACGCTGTCCTTGCGGGCTCCCGATTTGCAGCGTATATGGGACCCAATGCCTCCACGATCAATCGGAACCGCAACCATCTCCTTCGGACTGGTCTCAGTCCCCGTGTCGCTGTATTCCGCCAGCGAGTCGTCGGCCACCGTGAGCTTCAACATGCTGCATAGGACCTGCGGCAACAGGCTCAAGCAGCAGTACATCTGCTCCAAGGAGGGGAACATCGTGGAGAAGGATGACATCGCCAAAGGCTATGAGTTCGCCAAAGGCCAGTACGTCACCTTCACTCCGGAAGAGATCAAGGCCCTCGACGAAAAGGCAACCAACTCGATCGATATCGCCGAGTTCGTGCCGCTGGATTCCGTGGACCGGATGTACCTGGACAAGGTGTACTACCTGGGGCCGGACAAGGGCGGAGACCGGGCCTATCGACTCCTCGGAGAAGCGCTGAAGGTCACCGGGCGCGCCGCAGTGGGACAATATTCCGCCCGGGGAAAACAGCACCTGGTGCTGGTGCGTCCACTGGATGGTGTCCTGGTCATGGAGCAGCTCCACTATCCAGCGGAGCTCAAGCCGGTGGCGGAAGTACCTCACCCGGAAGCCCCGGTCAAGGACGTGGAGCTGGCGCTCGCCCGGCAGCTGATCGAGCAGTCATCGACCGACGAGTTCCGCCCGGAGAACTACCGGGACACGGTGCGTGAGCGGGTGCTCGACGCAATCCAGCGAAAGGTCGAGGGCCAGGAAATCACGGCCGATGCTGCTCCGCCCGAGACCAAGATCATCGACCTCATGGACGCCTTGAAGGCGAGCCTGGCCAAGAAGGGCGCCACGACCGATCAGATGAAGCCCGCCAAACGAGTGGCCTCCAAGAACGACGAAGAAGTGGAAGCCGCGCCCAAGAAGAGGAAGGCCGCGGGACGCGGCTGACTCTCGCCCGGGGTGACAGCTTGGGCGGGAGTTCGTAAATTGCTGGTTCATGGAGTCCTTCACGACTCGTGATGTGGCTCGACTACTCGGCCTGTCCGAGACGCAAGTACGCGCCCAGGCTCGTGCCGGGTTCCTGAGCCCCGAGCGCGGACCTCGCAACCGCTATCGCTTTTCCTTCCAAGATCTGGTTCTCCTCCGCACTGCCAGGGAATTGGCGCAGGCCCGCGTTCCTCCCCATTGTATTCGAAGTGCCCTTCTCGGTCTCGCCCGCCAAATACCCTCCGGACGCTCATTGAGTGAGATCAGAATTACGCCCAACGGTCGAGGAGTGCTGGTGCATGAGGGAGGAAAGGCCTGGAACCCGGAGTCAGGTCAGCTCCAGTTCCAGTTCGGCATGGCGGACTTCACGCTCGCCGCAGCGCCGCTGGCGCGAACGCTACAGCGGTGGGACTACGAACCGGATCAGCCTCAGGGAGCCTGGGAGTGGTTCGACCGGGCGGTAGAGCTCGAGAGCACGGATCCCGTGGCAGCGTCGCGAGCCTACGCCCGGGCCCTGGGTCAGGATCCCGCCTTGTCGGACGCCCACGTCAATCTGGGTCGGCTCCTCCAGCTGGCCGGTCGGATCGAGGAGGCGATCCATCATTATCGCCAGTCGATCCAGGCGGCCAGCAACGATCCCACGGCGGCTTTCAATCTGGGGACGGCTTTGGAGGAGATCGGGCGCTGGAACGACGCCCTGGCTGCCTATCGGCAGGCCATCGAGGTAGACGGATGCTTCGCCGATGCACACTTCAACCTTGCCCGCCTATGCGAGCAGCTCGGCCGGCGGGCCGAGGCGATTCGGCATCTGCGGGCGTATAAGAAGTTGGTGGAGTAGACCACAGTCCCAGTCCATAGTCCCCCGTCTCCAGTTTGGCTCTCGCGGCATTGCTCGGCGGTCAGTACACTCAGGCTGGAGCCTGGTAGTCGGGGTTCTCTAGTCCTACTGCCGACTGGCCACCGGCGACTGGCGACTGGCGACTGGCGACTGGAGCACCATGAACATCTACGTCGGCACCAGCGGTTGGTCGTACAAGGAGTGGAAGGGCAGCTTCTACCCGCCGAAGTTTGCCGCCGAGGACATGCTGCGCTACTACGCGGAGCATTTTCCCACCGTCGAAGTAAACAACTCGTTCTATCGCATTCCTTCGGAGCGAGTGCTCGCGGGATGGGCGGCGCAGGTCCCGCCGGACTTCCGATTCGTTATGAAGGCGTCCAGGCGCATTACTCACAACAATCGCCTCAGGGAGCAGGACGGGTCCCTGCAGTATTTCCTTCAGGCGGTGAATCCCCTGGGAGAGCGTCTTGGACCGACCTTGTTCCAGCTGCCTCCCACATTCAAGAAGGACGCTGAGCGCCTCATGGATTTCATCGGATGCCTTCCCCGACGCTGGCCCGCCGCCATCGAGTTCCGCCACGCGTCATGGTTTGATGATCAGGTGTACGAACTGCTCCGGTCGCGCGACATCGCTCTCGTCGCAGTAGATGAAGATGAGGCTGAAGCAACGGGCAGCCCTCTGATCGCTACAGCCTCATGGGGTTACGTGAGGCTGCGTCGCTTCGAATACGACCCCGTCTCCCTGCGCGCGTGGGCCGACAGGATCCGAGCCCAGC
This sequence comes from Gemmatimonadales bacterium, assembly GCA_025929805.1. GTDB lineage: Bacteria > Gemmatimonadota > Gemmatimonadetes > Gemmatimonadales > GWC2-71-9 > CAVVWJ01. Next base: position 8,399 of record JAICPP010000080.1, read on the forward strand.
CATGGAGCCACACCTACGTCTTCCTCAAGCATCAGGAAGGAAGTCCCAAGGGGCCCGACGCCGCCCAGGCATTCCGAGCAATCCTCGCCCAGTCTTCCAACACGTGACAGGGATCACGTTTTGTACTCGGCCCTCTCACTACTGTTGGCATCCTTGGAGGTAGCGACACCAGAGCCAAGGAGGACAATCATGGCCCAGAACAAAACCTGGATAGATGAGGATCGCTGGTGGCAGGAGAATTTCAGCTCCCGGCCATACGCCACCGGCCGCAACTATGAAGAGTTCCGTCCAGCGTACCAGTACGGCTTCGAATCCGGCCAGCACCACCTGGGTCGGCGCTGGAACGAGGTCGAGTCCGACCTGCGGTCGGGCTGGGAGAAGTTTGAAGGGAAGAAGGGTGCCGGTGGAACCTGGGAAAGCGTGAAACACGCGGTCAAGGATGCCTGGGACCGGATCACCGGCCAGCACGAAGTCGATACAGACAAGATGGCCGAATTCGAGGAAGATAGAATCTCGCGAGGCGGCCGGACCTTATAGGACGCCTTAGTCATTAGGCTCAGGATCTGGATCTGAGCCAAAGGGTCTAGGGTCGAGATCCGGGGAACCCACTGAGTCCTCGGATTCTCGACCCTAGACCTTTGACTTTCCGCTTCCTCATTCGTGATCTGAGACACGGCAACTCAAGTGCTCGAAGCGCTTTTTGTTGGTGCTCGAACCCGACCTTCGCTGTGGCCCGCCGGACCGGCGGCTGGTTGGATATTGATTCAATGGTCAGCTAAAGGAGCAAGACGATGACAATGCCCAACACCGAAGTCCCCGGCTCCCGTGCCGAGACCTCCGGCCAGAGCGGTGGCAGCGCCCGGGAACAGATTCGGGACGTGAAGAATCAGGTGGTCGATCAGGCCAAGAACACCTTCCAGCAAGCCCGCGACCGGGCCACTTCCAGTCTGGGTGAAAGCAAGAACCAATTTGCCGATCAGTTCGGCACCATCGCAGATGCCCTGCGGCGCACCACCGAGCACCTTCGCTCCGAAGACCAGCAGCGGATTGCCGGGCTGACCGACACGGTGGCCCGTCAGGTGGAGCAGGTGGCCGATTACCTCCGGAGCAAGGATGCCCGGGCCATGAGGCAGGATCTTGAGAATCTGGCCCGCCGGCAGCCTGCCTTGATGCTCGGAGGGGCGCTGGTGCTCGGCCTTATCGGAGCTCGTTTCATCAAGAGTTCGGAACGTCGGGGAGGTCGGCGCTTCGATGATGGTCAGCGCTACGGCCGTGAACGGACCCTGGGGTACACCGGGTACAATCAGCCCTACGTACGTGACATCGATACCGAACCCTATGCCCGTGACGTAGAGACCGAGCGGTTCGGCGGCACCGGCGGCGGGTATCCGGGAGCCGGCGGCGGAATGGGAGGCGGCTATGCCGGAGCTTAGGCAGCAGGAACGAAGCATCGGTGAGCTGTTCGGACAGCTCACCCAGGACATGACCCTGCTGGTTCGCCAGGAGATCCAGCTCGCTCGCACCGAGATGAGCGACAAGCTCTCCCGATTCACGACCAACCTTCTGTCGGTCGGGGCCGGCGGCTTTGTTGCCTACCTCGGCGGGCTGGCCCTCGTCGCGGCACTCATTCTGGCGATCCGCGATCTGGCCAACATTTCTCTGGCGCTTTCGGCGGTGATCGTTGGCGCTGTCCTCGCAATCGTGGGCTATGTCATGCTGCAACGGGGACTCAAGGAGCTGAAGCGGGTGGACCTCGCCCCCCGCAGAACGGTGGAAACCCTTAAAGACGACGTCCAGTGGGCAAAGGAGCAACGGCCATGACTCAGTATGAACCACGGGATCCCGAGCTCGCCTACGAGCCGGCGGACCAGGGTTTCGACTCCGGCACCGAAGCGCGGAGCGACAGAAGCCCCGAAGAAATCGAGCGTGAGATCGAGCGGACTCGTGACCGGATGAGCCGGAACATCGACGAGCTCGGCGATCGGCTCAGCCCCAGCAACTTGAAGCAGGAGGCCAAGAGCGCGATCAAGGATGCGGCTCAGGGCGCCGTGTCCAACGTGGGAGAGCAGGCCCGCCGCACCAGCTCCAGGCTGGTGGAAGTCATTCGCGAGAATCCTCTCCCCGTCATTGCGGTGGGCGCTGGTGTCACCTGGCTCCTGACGCAGCGGAACAAGAGCGACCTGTCGGGTGATCGTATGGCACGATACGCCTATACCGGCCCGGAGCGGCGCCAGAGCCATGGCGTTAAGGATCGGGTGGGCAGCGCAGTGAGCGGAGTCAAGGAATCAGTCAGCGAAGCGGTTGGTGGAGTAACCGAGCGCGCGAGCGAGCTGAAGGAGCGCGCCGGAGAGCGGATCGGTGATGTGAGTGGACAGGCTCGGTGGCAGACCCAGCGGCTCAAGACCAACCTGGAGCACGCCGCGGACGAGAATCCGCTGGCGCTCGCAATCGGGGCGGCAGTCGCGGGCCTGGCGCTTGGTCTACTGCTCCCGGGTACTCAGCGCGAAGACGAGCTGATGGGGCCGGCGCGCGATCAGTTGGTTGATCGTGCGGGCGAGACAGTAGAGCGGGCCAAGGATGCGGCGGTCGAGGCCGGCCGTGAGGTGAAGGAGACGGTCAAGGCCGAGATCGAACAGCACAAGCCGGAAGTCAAGGAAGTGGTGCAGCAGGCAGGGCAGAACGTTAAGGAGCAGGTGAAGGAGTCGGCCCGTCGCGTGAAGAACGAAGCCAAGGACGCAGTCAAGAAGTCAGGGAATACCCCGGGGAGCAACTCATGAGTCTCGACTCGCTGGAAAAGCTCTTTCTCGAAGAGCTGAAGGACGTGTACAACGCGGAGAAGCAGCTGCTGAGAGCATTGCCCAGGATGGCCAAGGCAGCCGAGTCGCCTGAGCTGCAGCAAGCGTTCACGAAGCACACGAAAGAAACCGAAGGTCAGGTGCAGCGGCTGGAGCGGGTCTTCCAGGAGTTAGGGCAGTCTGCCCGAGGCAAGACCTGCAAGGGCATGCAAGGGCTCGTCGAAGAGGGCAAAGAGGTGATGGAAAAGGAGGGCGAAGGTCCAGTCATAGACGCAGCCCTTATTGCCTCGGCCCAGCGAGTCGAGCACTATGAGATCGCAGCGTACGGCTGCTTGCGGACCTATGCTCAATTGTTGGGACTCTCGCAGGCCGTGGAGTTGCTCCAGCAAACCCTGGAGGAGGAAGAGGCTACCGATAAGATCCTCACCCAGCTGGGCGAGGGTGGGATCAACGAAGCCGCCGCTGCCGCCGGAATCGGAGCCGAAGAAGAGAAGTAGGTTGGAAGGGCAGGAAAGCAGAAGGCCCGGGAAAAGTCCCGGGCCTTTTTGCGTTCCTGGTAGCTCGAGCCTTACACCTGGTGTCGCGCCTGGCCGTTGGTCGCGGGCTCTTCGCCCTCCTCGCCCAGGGCTGACATCGCCGCCTTCAGATCACAGGCAAGATCCCGCTCCCTTCTCAGCGCCCCGATCAGGGCTTCGGCCTGCTTCATCTGGAAGCCAAGCGCCCCGGCCGATTCCATGGCGTGATCCACCACGGTCTTCTGCGCCGTGAGCGATTCGACCGTCGCCCGTATACCCAGCGCCAGCGCCTCGGCGCGGGCCAGCCGCTGCTCCGCCCGCTCGAGCTGCCGCTTCCGAGACTCGAAGCCTCGCAGGGTTTCCTCGGTGGTCTTGAACTGATCCTGGGTGGCCTGCAACATGGCCCGGGTCTCCTCGATCTCTCGACGAGCCGACCCGATGGTCTGGACATCCTCGATGGTGCGTTCGGCCAGATCGAACACGTGCTTCACCTGGGCCTCGATCGCCTCTACTCCGGCCTGTCGAGCGAGGGTCTGCTCCAGGGCCTTGGCAGCTTCGGTTTGCGCCGACTCCCACTTGCTGAGCAGCTCCTCGAAGTGAGCCAGCTGGCGATCGATCGACTTGAGCGCGGTAGCCCGGGTCTCGAGCTCGCCCGCAAGCCGCTGGAGGCTGCCGGCTTGATCCTGCGCCTCGCTGAGCGTCGTGCTGACTGTGCGAGTGAGGTCCTCCATGCGCTGGGCCGCTTCGGCTGCCTCTTTCCGGAGCGCCGATGCGCGGGTCAGATGCTCGGTGGCCTTGTCGAGGGCTCCCTGACGCTGTTCCAACTCCTGGCCCAGGAGGCGGATCCGCTCCTCTACCTGATCGATCTGCTGGGTCCGGCTCTCCAGGCCCCGCACCGACTCGTCGACCGCGTTCATCCGCCGCTCGGCGTCGTCCACTGAGGCGGTTACTCCCGAGATGGTATCGGAGAGACGCTGGGCACCCTCGGCCTGCTTGGCCAGCTGGGCAAACCGGGACTCTGCCGCTTCGATCCGGCTGCGGAGCGCATCGGTCCGGTCCTTCAGCTCACCGCTGAGAGTACCCACCTCCATGAGGCCTCGCTGGACCTCGTGCACCATCTCGCGGCTGGATTCGATCTGCTGCATGGCCGA
>JAICPP010000108.1 GCA_025929805.1 Gemmatimonadales bacterium
AGTGCCCTAGTCGAGCCCACTGCCGAGGCGAAGTATCTGCGGTTCGACTCTTTCGACAGCAAGTACTACAATGGCTGGGATCTGAAGAGTGCCATGCACCCCCAGACGATCCTGGCCTACGCCTACAATGATCGCCCGCTCGCGATGAATCATGGCGCTCCGTTACGCCTCTACTCACCGATCAAGCTCGGTTACAAGCTGACCAAGTATCTCACGGCGATGACATTCACCCGGGAGCGTCCGGGCGGCTATTGGGAGGACCGGGGGTACCCCTGGCTGGGAGGGATCTGAGCCTCGCCTCGTCAGGTAAGTCCGGCGACGGCAGGGACAGGTTTTACTTTGAATCCCTAGGGCGTGGGTTCGAGTCCCACCGCCCCCATCGACGTAACCGCTTCTCCTCGCAAGATCTTGCTGGTCGTGATAACCTGCCCGGTGTGGCGTTGAGTGTGCTCGGCGGCATGGAAGATCAGTCCCAGCACATTGGTGGGCAGCCGCGCGCGGCCGACCGACCGGGGGACCAGCAAGTCTTCCTCTCGAACCCCCCTGATCCGGCTTAACGCCTGATCAATCGCCGCATCGACGGCCCTCAGGAGCTCCTCGGCAGAAGCCGGTGGGGAACCGGGATCTCCCTCCTTAGCGATGGCGGCCAGTTGTTCTGATGGCAGAGCCTTACCACTGGCGCAAGTGAGCAGCCGGTCCAGGCTCCCCGCTATGTGCCTCAAGTGAAAGCCGATCGAGGCGGCACCTCCTGGCCGTTGCCAGAGCTCAGCCGGCGAGAGCTCCCCTGCTGCAGACCGTAGATCCGCGTTGGCCTGCAGCAGGGCGTGAGCGACCGGCATGAGCAGGGGTGACACACCGTCCACCGGCCCGCGCAGCCAGAATTCCGGGCTCATTCTCTAGCGACGTTCCGCTGCCGCTCGAGTCAGATTCGACGACTTGAGCACGATAGGTACTGCCCCGAGCGCCTTCGACACCGGGCAGTTCGCCTTGGCCTTCTCGGCCAACTCGCGAAACTTCGATTCATCCAGCCCGGAGACCTCTGCCTCGGTCTCCAGCTCGATCCCGGTGATGGCAAGCTGCTCCGGGTCCAGGTTGACCGTCGCTGTTGTGCGAATGGCTTCCGGAGTATGACCCTGCTCGGTGAGGAAAAGCGACAGCGCCATCGAGAAGCAGCTGGCGTGGGCGGCGCCGATGAGCTGCTCGGGCGTGCTCCCCTCGCCCCCCTCAAACCGTGAGGCAAACGAATACTCCCCTTCAATCGCTCCTGAGCGAAACGACCCATTACCGTCTTTGATTCGCCCACGCCAGACCGCCTGAGCTTGTTGCTTTATCATGCTGGCTCCTTGCCATAGAGTGACAGAATTTCTCCACCAGGTACCATAGGGCATTGGTCCAGCGATGGCGAGTCCTTGATGTTAGCCCCATAACTTACAAATCCGTTGGTCCCCGCCATGTTGTTACCAGCACCGATTTTGGCTTGACGGAACTGGGTGATCGCATGGTGGGAGGAAGAAGTATGAGCGTTCGAATGTTGGGCCTATCCCGGGCTGGAGTGGCCGCCACGCTCCTGGCGTGCAGCGTAGCCGCTGCGATGGCAGCCTGTGGGGACGATGGACCGAGCGGTCCCGAGCCGCCCGACCCCGCCCTGGTAGAACAGGGGAGGGAGATCTTCCGGTTCGACACCTATGGGGACGAGACGTTCTGGACCGATACCCTCCGTATGCACGAAGTGATTCAGGCCGCCGTGGACCCGACGACCGCTCTGTCGGTCGGCCTGAAGGTAGACGCGGAGGCGCTCCCCCCGGACGTGGTCCAGGGTATCCAGAGCGGCGCGATCAGCTTGACCGACCCGGCGACGACCGTGGCACTGCTCAAGCTGAATGCCGTTGTCGGTCTCCAAGGGACCGTGGAGACCATCGAGGGGCGCGACACCCTGGTCCGGGTCGGCACGACCTGCGCGCTGTGCCATTCGACCGTCAACAACTCCTTTTCTCCGGGCATCGGTGTGCGGCTCGACGGCTGGCCCAACTCCGCTCTGAACCCGGGGGCCATCATCGCGCTGTCGCCGGCCCTCACGGCCGAGCAGAAGGCGGTGTATGACTCGTGGGGGCCGGGCCGGTACGACCCGCGCTTCAATTTCGATGGCATAAACGGACCGGTCGTGATCCCGCCTGCCTACGGCCTCCTGGGCGTGAACAGCGTCATCTATACCGGCGACGGGCCGGACCTCGCCTACTGGAATCGCTACGTGGGGGTCACCCAGATGCACGGGCACGGTACCTTCGTCGATTCACGCATCGGTGCCAACGTGCAGAACCCGCCCGACATGATCTCTGCCAAGCTCGCGGCGCTCCAAGCGTATCAGCTCAGCATCCCGGCTCCGGAGCCGCCGGCGGGAAGCTTCGACCCGGCGGCCGCCCAGCGCGGCCGAGAGGTCTTCGAGGGCGCTGGAACCTGCGCGACCTGCCACACCGGGGACCTGCTGACGGACGCTAACGAAAGGCTCCATGACCCCTCGGAGGTGGTCAGCGAGCCCGAGCCAAATGGGGTGCCGAGCTATGCGTCCCGCAGCGCCACCAAGCAATACCGCACCACGCCACTCCGCGGGCTTCTGCTGCACCCGCCCTACTTCCATAATGGAATCGCGGCCACACTCGAGGCAGTGGTGGAGCTGTATGACACCAGGAAGGGGCTCGGCCTCACATCGGAGCAGAAGGCGGATCTGGTGGAATACTTGAAGTCACTCTAACACGTCGGACGGGGTCGACAGCTCACGTCTCCGAGATGGAGTCTACGTAGCTCTGGAGCGCCTCTCTATTGATCCGGATCAGCCCCCGCCGGGTATAGTTGATCAATCCGTCGGCGCGTAGCCGGTTGAGGAGCCCGGAAACGACCTCACGCCGGGCCCCGACGATATGGGCGAGCTCCTCTTGGGTGATGTAGTGGGACAAGAGCGTGCCGCCAGCGCCGGGCTCTCCCAGGCGACTGGCGAGGCCCAGCAGAGCTCGACTGAGGCGTTCGGTAACCGGTGTGAAGCTGAGGTCGCGGAGTGCTTCCTGCGCATCAGCCAGGTGCTCACATACGGCGGATGCTAAGTCGACGGCGGACTGCGGGTCCTGACGCACCCGCCGGAGTAACGCATCCAAGGTGATCTCGACTACTTCGCTCGACTCGAGCGCCGTGGCTTGTTCCCGGCGCTCTCCGGTGCACAGACAGAGCGCCCCGACGATTTCCCCCGCCGGGTAGAGTCGGAGAGTCAACTCCCGACCACCCGGCGAGATGAGGCTGGTCTTCAGAAGGCCGCGGCGAACCAGATAGAGCGTAGTGGCGGGCTGTCCCATCGTGTAGAGTCGCTCACCGGCTTCCAACCTTCGTCCCGGCCCTCTCGCAAGCTGCTCGCACAAACGCCCCCGAAAGTGCCGAGAGACCGCGAGACAGCCCGCATGAGGATTCAGCAGCGGTGGTGCTGCTGACTGCCTTATTACCAATCCTCTTCCAATCACTTAGCAGCTACTCGGCTGCCCAGGTTCTTGGCCATGTCCAGGTGGGCCTGGAACGCAGGGGCCACCTTCACCACCAACGCCTTGAGCTCCGCATTCTTGATGGCCGGCAGCAACGTCGACTTGATAGCGGTGATCACGTCCTGGTGGAACTTCGCTTCGTACTGCAAGAACGCCCGGTCGAACTCTGCGCCCTCGAGCGCCTTCAGCCGGCGGATCAGAGCGGCCTGATCCTGCGCACTCCGGTCACCTTTGGGGGGAGTGGGCGTCACACCGAGCTTCTTGGCCAGGTCGCGGCCTTGCTGGCGGACCATCTCGTGGTCGCGGGCGAGCATGGCTCCGAACTGACGTACTTCCTCGGAATGACCGCGCTGAGCGGCGAGCTTGCCGGTCTCGATATCGGCAGTGTTGGCGTTGTCGAAGATGGCCACGATGGTGGGGTCGTCCAACGCGTCCTGAGCCGCCAGAGCGTGGCTGCCGCCGGCGACCGCTGAGAGAGGCAGCATGAAAGCGAAGGCCACGGCAGTGAGGTAAGACTTTGACATATCCAACTCCAGGTTGAAGAAACCGACCGGAATAGCTGGTCAGACCTGTTTGCAATCCAAGGATACCCAAGTGCGGTTGATTTGTCAAGATTTATCTTGACTTATTTGACAAATCCCGGATCCCCATGCAGTGTTACACGAGGAGGTAGATGATGAGCCCCCGGAAACCCGAGCGAATCCTGGAGAAGACCCGTGCCCGGGTCGTGGCCCTTCTGCGTCAAGGGCCGATGACGACTGACGAACTGGCCCTAGCGCTCAGCCTGACGGACAATGCCGTGCGGGCTCATCTGGCCACGCTGGAGCGCGACGGCTTCGTCCAGGCCGGCGGAGAGCGCCGGGAGGGCCGGGTAGGGAAGCCGGCCACGATCTACCACATCGCGCCCGATGCGGAGCCGCTCTTTTCGCAGGCCTATCTGCCCCTGCTTACGTCACTGCTCGCAACTCTTGGCGATCGGTATTCAAAGGAGGAGCTGGAAGATCTTCTGGCGGAGGTCGGGGAGCGCCTCGCCACTGGCTTTCCGCATTCCTCCGGCAAACTGGGTCAGCGGGTTCGCGCGGCTTCGCGGCTGCTGAACCATCTCGGTGGACTCAGCACAGTGGATGAAACGGATGGCGGAGGATTCCTCATCCAGAGCCGAGGCTGCCCCGTTGGCGCAGCAGTGAGCGAGCGGCCCGAGGTCTGTGAAGCGATCGTGACGCTGCTCTCGAAACTGACCGGGGCAGAGGTCCGCTCCTGCTGTAAGCGTAACGACCGACCGAGCTGCTGCTTCGAGGTGAAGCCGGCTAGATCAGCTCCGACCAGCGGCAAGGGTTAATCGCGCATCCATCGGACTCCGGCCGCTCTCAGAACCAGGTGACGATAGAACCCGATCGCCCGTTCGTAGTCACGTACCGCAATTCGCTCATTGGTACCGTGGATGCGCTCGAGATCGCGCGGCGTGAGCCGGATCGGCAGGAACCGGAACACGTTCCTGCTCAGCTGGCTATAGTAGCGCGTCGGTCAGCACGACCATCAGGTAGGGCGACACGGTGGCCTGGCATCTGGCTCTCCTCCAGCCTCGCGACTGCAGAGCCTAGAATTCCGATGGTGCTCTGACGAGGGGGTATGGACGAGTGCCTACCCGCGGAGTGAGTGCTCAGCTCAACGCTGGCAAAGCCGTTCTCGGCGATCCCACGAGCGCGCTCGGCGTGGAGATGCCCCGCAAGAGCCCGTCCCCAATCACGCCACCTTCATCGAGCACCATCTCCAGCTCCACGCCTCGACGCTTCAGTAACGCGGCAATCTCCCGGGCGCCGCGCCGGCCACCGACTTCTTCGTCATGACCATAGGCGAGATAGACCCCTCGCGCCGGGCGGAAGCCTTCGCGCAGGAGCATCTCCACCGCCTCCAGTGTCCCGAGCACCGAGAGCTTATTGTCTATGGCGCCCCGGCCCCAGATGAAACCATCTGCGATCCGACCGCCGAAGGGCTTCTCCTGCCATTTCGTCTCGGTGTCCGGCTCGACCGGTACCACATCCAGGTGGGCCATCAGGAGGATCGGCTTGAGCGCGCTATCGCTTCCCTGCCAGAAATAGAGCAGACTGTGCAAGCCAACCTTCTCGCGCCGCAATTGCGAATGCACCCGCGGAAACGCCGCTTCCAAGTACGCATGTAATGCGCTAAATGCCTTTGGACTGGTAGAGTCATCATACGAGATGGTGGGGATACGGATGGAGCCGGCGAGCCGCTCCGCGGCCGTCGGGGAAACGGTGACGATAGAGAGCGGCTCAACCGTCGATGGGTACGGCTTGTAGCGCAGTGCGGACGAGAGAGGCTCCGACAAGGAGCACAATAAGGAAGCCGAGCCGAAGGAACAGCAACCTCCTAGTCAGCGTACCACCTCCATATGCGCCATCATCCCGGCGGCGTGGTGCTCCAGGATGTGGCAGTGGTACATCCACTCCCCCGGACGATCGTCGGGCATCCATGCGATCCGCACGCGGCTCTTGGGGGGCACGTTGACCGTGTCCTCCCAGGAGCGGAACGCCGGCGGCTTCCCGTTCACTTCCAGAACCTGGAAGAAGAAACCATGGAGATGGAAGGGGTGGTCCATCATCGTATCGTTCACGATGTCCCACACCTGGAGCTCGCCCACCTTCACCGGCCGGTCGCGGTGGTGCTGCTCCCTGTTGATCAGAAAATCGACCCCATGCCGAAGGCTCGGGCGCACGCCCAGGCGCACCTCGCGGGTCGGGCTCACGGACCCGGTGACGAGTGGCTCAATAGATCGAATTCTCTCAGGGATTACGGCTCGGGATAGGGCCGTAGAGCCGACAAGCAGCGTGGCGAAACGCTCCACCCGCACCCGGGCGATGCTGCGTCGGTTGTAGGGGAGCGACTCGATTCGGAGTGTCTCACCTTGTGTAAAGGAACCTACGGCGAGGTCCACTCGATCGGCAGGTACCAGCAGTACCTCGTCAGTGGTGACCGGCGACTCGAGCAGCCCGCCGTCGGTGCCGAGGATCTTGAAGGGACGTCCTCCGATAGAGAGGCGTACATAGCGGGCACTCGCAGCATTGACCACGCGCCAGCGTTCCACCTGGCCGGCCGCAATCGTGAGCTCGGGCTCCTTCTTTCCATTTACCAGCCGGGTGCTGCCCTCTCGTCCATTGTGCTGCTCGATCCACCAGCCTGGCGGCTTGATCTGCCCTTTACGGTCGAGCTGCACGTCATCGAGCACGAGCACCCGCTCGGCATCCAGTTGTGGCTCATCCGGCCCCCGTACGACAATGGTACCATAGAGCCCGCGCTCCAGTTGCACCGTTTCGTTCGAGTGCGGGTGATACCAAAAGGTGCCTGAGTCAGGGAGCTTGAAACGGTACGTGAAAATCTCGCCCGGTGCGATTGGGTGCTGCACCATGTCAGTGCCGTCCATTGCCGCCGGTATCCGAAGTCCGTGCCAGTGGAGAGTTGTCGGCTCAGGAAGCTGGTTAACGAGCCGGATCTCCAGCACGTCGCCGACGCGTGCCTCGATCGTTGGACCGGGGATCTGTCCGTTGAAGCCCCAGGCCCGTGTCAGCCTGCCCGGAGTGAACTCCCAGTCCATCTCTCGAGCCACGAGCTCGACCTCCACAACCGAGAGGCCCGGGTCGGGGATAGCCGCTGCATAGGCCTGGGCGTATGCCTCCTCTGCGCCAGCTGTCACCGCATGGACGACCGGTCCATGAGTATGTCCGTGATCTCCGTGCCTATGGGTAGCGTGCCCGTTGTGGGCGCCATGATGGTGTGATGCGGATGTCATACGACGCAGCCTCTAAAACGCGTTGCAGGATTGGAATCCGATCCAGCGCCTGGTTGAGACGCCGATCGGCAGGTCACCTATCGGTTTCGCTGTGCGAGGAGCTCTAATTTAACCTCTTGCACATCGCCCTGTTTTGCGCGCTGGCTGCGCCTTCTTGCAGGTCTCCCCGAGCGGCTTACCCCCCGGCCCAGAGTCTATGTCATTCGGCAATAACGCCTTGAAGTCCGCACTGCAGCCGTGCCAGCAATTTCACGATCCTTGCTCAGTTCCGTCCACCCACCAGCGAGTTCAACCCCGAAGTTGGAGGTGACGGACGATGAGTCAACCGTTTTCGAGGATTCCGGATCCAGAAGCCCCCCGTCCTTTTAAGCGGCGACTGCAGCCTGGGGTGGTGCAGGAAGCAATGGGGAGGGCGATGCGGACAACGCAGCGGTACGGCAAGGATCTGTGGCAGCGAGGGAAGCGTCATCCGCGCACCCTGGCGTTGGTGGGTGGAACCATCGCGCTGACACTGGGGGGTGCCTACGCACTGAGCGCCTCAGGACGGTCACTCTGTCCTGCTCCGGCGGGGAAGGCGCCCCGGTTCATCCTGCTTATGGACCCGGTGCCCCAGGCGGCGGCGGGATCGGAGTTGGAAATCCACTATGATGTATGCGGCTTGCGATCGGACACTCCCTATCGCGGTCGGGTCCGGCTTTCCCAGCAGTCCACTGGGGGAAAGAAGAAGGCTGCCAAGACCAAGCCAATGGTTGTCACCTTCAAGGACACCGTTGATGGCCCGGCCACGCGTCGGAGTCAGGAGCTAAAGCTCGGCACCATCAAGCCGGGGGCGTATACGCTCGAGCTCTCGATCACCGATAATTTGGGTCGGGAGCGTAAGAAACTGCAGAAACTTGTGGTCAAGGCGGAGTAACACCGGGCTCCGCTCGTGCTGAGGTGCATCGACGCCTATAACTGACTTCCCCTGGCTCATCGGAGGCGCAGCGATCCTGGCCGGCGCGGTTGCGTCGGTTTCAGGCTTCGGCATCGGCAGCCTGCTGACCCCGCTGCTCATGCTCTCCATGCCCACGGCGCATGCCGTGGCGGTCCTGGCCATCCCGCATTTCCTGGCCACTCTCATTCGATGGCTTCGGCTGAGATCCGACGTTCACCGGCCCACCTTCCGGCAGTTCGGGATCGCCAGCGCAATTGGAGGGCTGGGTGGAGCGCTTCTTCAGTCTCGCCTGGGCAGCTCGGTTCTGACCTTAGTACTCGCCGCGCTTCTTGTGCTCGCAGGCATGACCGAGCTGCTTCGCCACCCGGTTCCGCTGCCACCCACCCCCGCCTGGCGCCTGGTGGGCGGTTTTCTCTCCGGGGTGTTCGGCGGGTTGGTAGGCAATCAGGGTGGTATCCGGGCAGCCGCCCTGCTCGGTTTCCAGCTCCGGCCCCGTCAGATCGTTGCGACGGCTACGGCATCTGCCCTGTTGGTCGATGCCGCCCGGCTACCGATCTACGCTCTCTCTGCCGGCTCAGCCATTGCCGACAACGCTGTAATCCTGGTGGTGGCCTCGCTGGGGGTAGTACTGGGTACCCTGATCGGTGTTCCCGTCCTCCGCAGGATCCCGGAGCCGATCTACCGCAGGCTGATCGGTGGTCTTCTTGTACTCCTGGGGGTCGGCCTGTTCGCCGCCGCCTGAGAGGTCGAGATCTCCCCGGCCGAGCATCTACGCCTGACTCCGGGGTTGCTGGTCACCCGAACACGCGACTATAGTGCGACAGGCAAGAATCCAGCGATCGGGTGATGCAAGTATTTAGCAGATTGACCAAGCTGATAGTCCTCGCGTTAGCTGTCCTCGGTCCGGATCTCACTCTCGCGGTAATTCAGCCGACCCATTGTGCCTTACCTGCTGCTTCTGCCAGGCACCCGGTCAGTTCAGCGGAAGTGCACGGTGAACACCAAGCCCCGCACATCGACTGGTCCGACTCGCCTCACTCAGATTGCTCGCATTGTCCTGCGGCAGGGTGCGCGCAGTTGGCACCATGTTCGATCTCCTCGGCGTCGGCGGCACTGCCGGTGGTTCCGGGCATCACCCCGCCAATTAGCCGGCAGAGCCGTTTGGTCGCGGTCAGGGCATCTCTGCGTTCCACCACTCATCGGCCACCCACACCTCCTCCGCAAACCTCGTCCTAGTGTGTCGGTAGTCCGGCCGCGCGGCCGGAAGCTCCACTAGGAGGATCGATCATGCGGATGTTACGCACGGCCGCAGCGGTGGCCGGGCTCTTACAGTATTCCCTGGCGTCTCGTGGGTGGGCACAGATCGATTATCGCAATCTCGATGATGACCGACCGGTCCTCACCGAGGATGCCTACCCTGTGGAACGCTACGCGTTCGAGCTGCTGGTCCCCTATCGGTTTGAAGTCGAGGCCGGTGGCGACGAGCTCCACACCGCAGTTCCCGAGCTGGCCTTCGGTCTGATTCGGAACGGGCAGGTCGGCCTCAAACTGCCCTTGGCGGCGGTGGACGAGGGCACAGGAACGGACTGGGGTCTCGCCGGGGTTCGGATCTTTGGTCTCTACAACTTCAACACCGAGGCTCAAGCGTTGCCCGCGGTTTCGCTTCGGGGCGACGCGAGCTTCCCGGTCGGTTCGCTCGCGGAGGACGCAGCCCGGCTGGCTCTCAAGGCGATCCTCACGAGGAGCTGGGGCCGCTTGCGAACTCACCTCAATGCCTCGCGTGGGTTCGGATCGGAAGACGCCCTCTCCAGCGTCGAGCCGGTGCCTCGCTGGCGGGCGAGCTTCGCCGTCGACTGGACCCTCTTCCGCTCCAGCATGCTGTTGATCGCCGAGGTCGCCACTACCCAGCTGATCGACCGAGCGCCCAGCGGAGTGACGGCATCCACAGGGGGACGTTGGCAATGGACGCCCACCCTGGTGCTCGATCTCGGGCTGACTCGGCGACTGAGCCACGATGGGCCGGATTTTGCCCTGACGGTGGCGGTTTCGCACGCGTTCGGGATCCGCAGCCTGATGCCCGGAGGGTCGCGGTGAGACTCAGGACACCGGGCCTGCTGGTGCTTGTTCTGCTGGTGCTGGGAGCAGCAGCCGCGGCGGCGCAGACGACTCGGGACGAGCAGTTCTACTACCCGGGCGCATTCAACTGGCAATTCTTGAAGAACTATCCCGAGGCCGCCCGGCTCTTCAACGCATTCGACTACGGACATGCCGTTCTCTACGAGCGGCTCTACACCCGGCAGGGGAAGGCTAGTCCCGAACTGGAGGAGGAGTATCGCTATCTGACCACCGACCTCCTCGTGCGCCCAC
>JAICPP010000067.1 GCA_025929805.1 Gemmatimonadales bacterium
ATGGCTCGAGCGAGGAGCGTTCATGGTAGCACAAGGTCAACCGAGGATCACCGTGCTGGGCATGACCGAGTCGGGGAGGGGGTGGGCCACGCTGGTCTCGGGTGCAGGCTGGCCCGTGACCATCTACGATCCGGACGCTGCCCTCCTCCACAGCGGGGAGGAGGAGATCGCAAACCGGAAACGCCACCGGCTCGGCTCCGGCATTCCAGTCCGCAGGGAGGATCGTGATAATTCCGGCCCGGGACAGCTCCGGCTGGGACGTAGTCTCCTGGATGCCGTCACCAACGCCGACTGGATCATCGATGCCACAGCCGGCGATCTACTCCACCGGCAGCGTCTATTGGAGCAGATAGAGCGCGCGGCGCGGTTGGCAGCCATCGTGACCTGCAGCGCACCAGGGCTTTCGCCGACCGACCTGTGTGCCCGATTGCGCCGGCCCAGCCGACTCCTGGTGGCCTGTGCGCTGGACCCGGTCGAGCACATACCGGCGGTAGAGGTGGTGCCGGGACCCTTGACGGATCCGGCTGTCCTGGATGAGCTCCGAGCTTGGCTCCGCAAGCTGGGGCGTCTTCCCATCGTGCTCCACAAGGAAGTTCCCGGCAACGCCACCGGCCGGATTGCCGTCGCCATGTGGCGCGAATGCATTCGTCTGGTGCTGGACGGCGTGTTGGATGTGCGGGAGGTGGACGCGCTGATCTCGTCAGGCCTAGCTGCCCGCTGGGCCGCGGCAGGACCGTTTCAAACAGCGTACCTGGAGGCGGGTGAGCGCCAGACGGCCCAATTAAGCGCTATGCTCAGAGCGCTGGAAACACGCTGGGAGGGTGATACCAGCTTCCAGCTTCCCCATGCCGAACATCAGCATCTGATTCGCCTGATCGAGCGAGCGTATGACGGGGAGGGTGACGTGCTCAAGGGTGCGCGGGACGAGCGGCTAGCCGAGCTGAGAAGGATCGTGGGCTATTGACGCTTGAAGGGGTGCTCGAAGCTGAGATAGAGGAAAACTCCATCCTCTGCGGACTTGGGAGATACTGCGACGGTATACGCGACCCCGGGCACGATCTGTAAGCCACCGCTGACATCGAAGGCCGCACGGATTCCGGGACTGATGAAGGTGGTCTCTTCCCCCCGGGTAGTTCCATCCCCTACCGCTGATTCCTCCCACAGCCAGAGTGCTTCCACCAGCAAGTTGAGTGACGGCCGAAACAGCCAGATTAAACTCGCCCCCACATTGCGGCTGAACGTCGTTGCGCTGCCGCCCGCCGGGCTTCGTGCCGAGGGCGTGACGGTAAGGCCTGCGTTGGCGTGAAAGACAAATTCCGTATCCGGGACTATGGTCAGGGGAAGGTTGCCCTGAAGACCTAGGGCTCCGGCTCCCCGCCCTGACTCCTCGCGTCCGGTGGGGAGAACCAAGCTGAAGCGCGGCGCCATGACCGTGCGGGCGTCGGGATGGCCCAGTAGCTGATATCGATAATTGAGCGCGATGTCGCCGAGCCCGGTTCCCGTGGTACTGCCATGCTCGAAGGGAACGGTATAGCTGAGCTGGTGGCGGATCCCCCCGAGCGGCCACTCCTGGGTCAAGGAGTAGGTCCAATCTCCTCCGTTAGCTCGCGCGAAGGTGCTAATGTGCTGAACGACACCTGATTCCTGATTATAGGCTTCTTCGATGAGGAAGCTGTTGTCTTGGATCTGTCCGAACAGCGATCCGGGGGTGAGGTAAAGAAGAGCGTAAACGGGGAACGGTAAACGGTGAACGGGCCGCTCACCGCCCAACCGGTTTACCGTCGACTGTTCACTATTCACGCGTTTCTCGGATGGTTTACGCAGGAACGAAAAGACCGGTCGCGTACATGATGACCATACCGGCCAGGAGTCCGGCAACGTTGAGTGGTGCCGTGAGGCTACCTCCCGGCCGGCGGGCAAAAAGCCGCCACAGCTCGTACACCACCTGTGCGATGGCTCCCGCGCCAACAGCGAGAAAGAGAGTGGTCCAAACTGGGGAGTAGGTGAATCCACCGAACCAGGCACCCAGAATAGTGGGTACACCCGCCAACAGGCCCAGCAATATCAGAGACGTGGTCCTGGGCCGTTCCTGAGCCAGGGGGCTCACAATCCCCAATCCTTCCGTGGTGTTGTGCAGCAGGAAGCCGATCACCAGGAATGTTCCCAACGCAATCTCCCCGCTGGCATACGACGTCCCGATGGCAAGTCCCTCGCCCAGATTATGAAGGCCGATCCCCAGCGCTATCAGTCCTGCCACATAGAGTGGTGACCGCTCCCCGCGTTCGCCCGCGCGCCAACGTCCCACGGCCGCAAGCACCAGCGGCGTCCCCAACGCTCCAAGGAGAACCAGCGCGGGCCCCTGAAAGGCAGCCGCCACCAGCGATGACGTCTCGACGGACTCCACCAACGAGCTGACCCCCAGAAAGACCAGCAGGCCGATGGTGAGGCTCAGGAAGAAGTCGATCCACTTCCGATCGACCGCGCGCACGAAGGGAAGCCACAGCAGGCCGATAAAGACCGGTATCACGCCGGCATAAATGCCAAGAAGGGCGAAGGTTGTGAGGTAGCGGGCATCGGCCCGGGGTGATTGGGCTGCTACAGCGACCTCGCCCGTGAAGGTAAGGCCGGTGCTGGTGACCAGAGCAACGGTATGGGGCTCGCCCTCTACCCAGGGGTAAGGGATGGTGATGGTGCGACTGTCCAGCCGGTCGAGCGTTCGGCTGCCATCTACTTGATGCACCCAGTTGGCGTCGTCAACCATGACCTGAGCAATCGTAACCGGCTCGGGTCCACCATTTACGACATCAACCTCCATCACGCCGAACTGCGGCAGACGGATCCGCTCCACCGTGAGCTCTTCTACCGGGGGGAAGCTTTGGCGGAACACGCCGAGGGGGCCCACCTGAATGAAGGCGACGACCAGTGCAGCCAGGAGCACCAGCGGAGCGAGACCCTTGAACCAGAGCGGCAGGACTCGGCGGCCGGCGCCTGGAGCAGCGGAGATCTCGGTCCGCGTGCTCGCCGGCTTGACCGGGAGGTCGAGCTTAGACATGGGGAGCCTCCACGAGGAAGATCCCGCTCCATCCCAGCTCGGCGAACTCGCTCTGGTGAGCGTGGAACATGAACGGACCGGCGTGCTTGTAGCTGAACTCCAAAACGGCGCGCTCACCCTGGCACAGCGCTACGGTGTCGGTCCACTCGTAACGCTGAAGGTCGGTGCCGGTGCGATATAGCCGAAACAGGTTTCCGTGCAAGTGGAACGAATTGAGCAGGTCGAACTCCGTCACGTTGACGAGGTAGACGCGCACCAGTTCGCCTTGCCGGACCTTGATGGGATGCTGCTGATAGTGGAATGCGACGGTGTTGATGGCGTACACCTCGTTCTCGCCATCGAGGTTGGTGTCGAAGCCGTTCATCACCATCACCATCTCGTTGGCCGGAGGCCGCTCCGTCTTGGGATCTATGATGAACGCACCATAGAGGCCTTTGTGAATGTGCCGCTTGATCGGAACGGTGTGACAGTGATAGAGGTGCAGCCCGAACGGCTCGGCATCGAACTCGTACACGAAGCTCCGCCCCGGGTGCACCGGCTCAAAGGCACCGTCCATGTTGGATGGATGGATGCCATGGAAGTGAATGCTGTGGGAATGCTTCCCTTTGTTGATGAATCGCACCCGGAGCCGGTCGCCTTCGGTGCATCGGATCGTGGGGCCCGGCACCTGGCCGTTGTAGGTCCATGCCGGGTAGAACACACCCGGGGCAACCTCGATCTCACGATCTTCAGCTACCAGCTCGTACTCACGAAGGACTTGTCCCGAGGGCAGGCGAGACACCGATCCCCCGTCGAAATGGGTGAGGAACGCCGTGGGATTAAACGAGCCGGGCGTGAGCTGACCCACGGTCATCATGTCGTGATGGGACGCCTGTCCCTGCCCAGCCTTTGCGTTGCCCTGAGCCAGCCCCGGAAGGGCCAACACACTCCCGCCGGCGGCCAGACCGACCGTGCCCAGCGCCCCGACTTTCAGCAAGTCTCTTCGTGTCAACGATGGATCAGCCATGTAACGCTCCCGAGAAGCACCGGTCAGGGGGTACTACATCCAGCTTCTGAATGTTCCAACCAACAACCAGGCATTGAGTCCGACGATGATGACGGCCACCGTCCAGGCCAGCGCGGCGAGGGGGCGGCTGTTTACGAACGCACCCATCTTGCGCCGCTCGCTGGTGAAGGACACCAGCGGGACCACGGCGAAGGAGAGCTGCAGGCTCAGGATCACCTGGCTCAAGATGAGCAGTCCGCCGGCTCCACTCTCGCCGTACAGAGCGGTGACTATGACCGCGGGCACGATCGCGATCAGCCGGGTAATGAGTCTGCGGAGCCAGGCCGGCAACCGGATATCGAGGAAGCCTTCCATCACGATCTGGCCGGCAAGGGTTCCGGTGATGGTGGAGTTCTGGCCGGAAGCCAACAGAGCGACCGCGAACAATGTGCTCGCCAGCGTGGTGCCGAGCAGCGGCGTCAGCAGCCGATAGGCATCTCCGATCTCCGCCACCTCCTGGTTGCCGGTGCTGTGGAACGTGGCGGCGGCAAGGATCAGGATTGCAGCGTTGATGAAGAAGGCGAACAGGAGCGCTACCGTCGAATCGAGCGTAGCGAACCGGATGGCCTCACGCTTCGATTTATCGTCAGGCAGCACGTTCCGGGTCTGCACGATCGATGAATGCAGATAGAGATTGTGGGGCATGACCGTGGCGCCCAGAATGCCGATCGCGATATAGAGCATCAGCGGGTTGGTGACGATCTGGCTACTGGGTACCAGCCCCCGGGCGATCTCGGCCAGAGCAGGCTGGGCCATGAACAGTTCGATGGCAAAGCACACCCCGACTGTGGCGATGAGCGCGATGACAAAGGCTTCGAGATACCGGAACCCCTTGTTCTGCAGCAGCAGGATCAACAACACGTCGAGCGCCGTGAGACAGACGCCCCAGATCAGCGGGATTCCAAACAGTAGATTGAGCGCGATAGCCGCCCCGATCACCTCGGCCAGATCGCAGGCTGCGATGGCGATCTCACAGAGCACCCACAGACCGAAGCTCACCGGCCGGGAGTAGTGGTCGCGGCACGCCTGCGCCAGATCTCGGCCGGTCACGATACCCAGCTTGAGCGCCAGAGACTGGAGCAGAATGGCCATCAAGTTGGACAGCAGGATGACGCTCAGCAGGGTGTAGCCGAAGCGAGACCCACCGGCCAGGTCGGTGGCCCAGTTGCCCGGATCCATGTAGCCCACCGCCACCATGTAGCCGGGCCCTGCAAAGGCGAGCGCCTTCCGCCAAAAGGAAACTCCCTTCGGTACGTATACCGAGCGGTGGGACTCCGGCAGGCTCGGCTGAGTCCGGGGATACCGCCAGCCGACGAGTGATTCCAACGGAGGGGTCGCAGCGCTCACTGGTCCCCCTCGCGAGCACACTGGAGCACGTGCCCAAGCTCCCGCCCAATCACATGCTGATCGCCACCCACCTCGATCGTCACCAGATCATCAAATGGCTGGCGATCGAGGACCCTGACCCGCACCCCCGGGCGGAGTCCGAGTGACGCGATGTAGCGGAGCCGCTCCGGCTGACTCTCGTGTACCCGGTGGATTTCGACAGTCTCACCCACGGGTACATCCGAGAGCGCAGTGCACGC
This sequence comes from Gemmatimonadales bacterium, assembly GCA_025929805.1. Classification (GTDB taxonomy): domain Bacteria; phylum Gemmatimonadota; class Gemmatimonadetes; order Gemmatimonadales; family GWC2-71-9; genus CAVVWJ01. The sequence goes on from JAICPP010000067.1 coordinate 5,684, forward strand.
GGGCTCGTGAATGGAGCCATCAACTGTGGGGATGGGATCCCCATGGGGATCAACCACGGGATTTCCGAGGGCCGTGGCCATACGCTCGACCATGGTGTCCGATACGGCGTGTTCCAATCGCTCCGCCTCTTCATGCACGGTATCCCAGGAGTATCCCAGAAATTCAACCAGGTAGGCTTCAATCAGGCGATGTCGTCGAACCATGCGGAGCGCAGCGCGACGGCCCTCATCGGTGAGCTGGACGCCGCGATATGGAACGTGCTCGAGTAGGCCGTGCTCAGACAAACGCTTGACCATGCCCGTCACCGAAGGTGGTGACAGCGCCAGCAGATGAGCGATCTCACTGGTCGAAGCCGGCCGGCCTTCCGGTGAAAGTTGGTAGATGGCCTTGAGATAGTCTTCGACCGAACGGGTCAGCGACTCACTGGCAATAGCGGCGTTCACACTCACCCCGGATAATTTAGGATAGCCTAATTATCTCGTGTGAGGACGCTAAAGTCAAGTTTGTCGGGCGCCAAAAAGCTTATGAGCATCCAGCCCGGCCAACATTGGTAGGTACCGGGGTGGATTACCTAAGACCTAGTCGCTGAAGTTCTTAAGAAAGCAGGTGAGGATCCGTTCGGTCATCCCCCACACTATGCCGTCCTCCAGCTCGTAGGCGTGAACCACACGGCTTTGACCGGCGACGTCCAAACGAACAGGATGGTGGGTGTCAGGTCGGAGAAGATAGGCGGTACTGACCCAGCGGGCTGAGGTGACTTCGGGGTTGAGGCTGACCTCCGGGCGGCGGGTGAGGATGTAGACAAAGGGACGCACGGCTATGGGAGGCAGTACCGGGGTCCGCGGCACTACATCGTCCAAGCTCCCCGCGAGATCCTCTCGGCTGAGCTCGACACCGACCTCCTCGAAGGTCTCCCGAATAGCCGTGCTCAGCAGGTCCGGGTCACCGACCTCGCGCCTACCTCCCGGCAACGCCATGTGCCCGGACCACGGATCGCCGGTGCGCTCCGCCCGTCGGATCAGGAGAATGGCGTCAGGATCGGGGACGACGATGACCGCTACCGCAGCCCAGACAAGGGACGGATCATCGTCGGCGGCCGAGGGAAGACTATGCAGGCGCTCGCGCAGGCGAGCCCATCGGCCGGTCAGTGCGAATGCGATTGGCAGCCACCCCCGCAGCAGCCCCCACCCGGCGGTGGCCCCAACCGGCTGTAGTCCGGCCGCCGGCCTGCACCGGCTGGGCGCGCTGGAAGAGAAATCAAGCGTTCGAGACTGCGGCCGGCACACTCCGGGCAGGCCACGTCGGGCTCCCCGCGAACCAGCTGCTCGAAGGTCAGGTTACAGCTGGTACAGCGAAAGTCATAGATGGGCATGGAAGGAGCTTCGCCTCTCGTCGATTTGGGGTCAAGAGGAAGACAGCCCCGTTAGCCGCTCGCTTACCTCCCAGAGGCGTCGCGCCGCCGCCTCATCGTAGGACTCCCGCGACGAGTGCCTCTCCCGTTTGGCCCTCGAAGTATTTTCCGCTAACCTTTTCCATGTCAGGGGAACTGGCGAGGTAGATGCTGGTCTCTGCCCCCTTTTCAGCGCTGGCACCGAAGGTGCGGGCAAGCGCACGCCCGGCAATCGGGACGCCCGTGTAATCGCTCAGCAACCGGGTGCCAATCACCCCGGGGTGCAAGCAGTTGGCTGTCACGCCGGTTCCTTGAAGGCGCCGAGCCAACTCGTAGGTGAACAGGATATTTGCCAGCTTCGTCTGGCTGTACGCCCGAGTTCCATCGTACCTCCGCTCTCCTTGCAGGTCATCGAAATCGAGTTGGGCACCGCTGTGCGCAGCCGACGAGACGTTGATAATACGGGACGGCGCTCCGGCTCTCAGCTGGTCGAGCAGGAGGCTAGTCAAGAGGAAGTAAGCCAGGTGGTTGACGGCGAATTGCATCTCGAGGCCGTCACCGGTGCGCTGGCGTCGATGGGTGATGAGAGCCGCGTTGTTGACGAGGACGTGGAGGTGAGGATAGAACCGGCGGAGCTCCCCGGCCGCCTCCCGGATGGAGGCCAGGGAGGCCAAGTCGGCCGTCACGACGGTCGGCGGCACCGGTGAGCTGTCGGCGATCTCGCGTGAGGCCCTCTCACCATCCTCGCGCCGGCGGGCGATAAGAACCACCGTAGCACCGAGCCGGGCCAAACCGTCCGCGGTGGCGCGGCCGATTCCTCGAGTGGCACCGGTGATCACGCATACCCGGCCGGCCATGTCAGGGCGTTGATCCACGCCGGCCTACTGCAGGTGAGTGGCAAGCCAGGCCAGCGTGGCATCGAAGACAGCCTCGAGCTGGGGCGTGGAGGAGCGCCAAGGGTGAGTTGCGCCGAAGGTATGGCCGCCACCCTCGATAGGGAGCAGCCTGGCCTTGGGACGAGAGCTGGAAGCTTTGAGCGACTCGGCTTCGCTAAAGCCCACCGACTCGTCCTGAGTGCCGTGAATGATCAACCAGGGCACCTTAATACGCCGCGCTGCCCCCTCGATATCCAGGGTTTCGGCGTTCTGCTCGATGTCATCGAGCACATCGGGGTAGAGGGGCAGTATCTGGCCGGTTCGTGCATTCTGGATGTCGGTATAACCGGTGGCGCGCCATTCAGCTCGATGATCGGTGGACCAGCGCTCCACCCGGGAGATAGCAGCCCAGGTTACCAGGGCCTGGACCCGGGAATCGCGCGATGTGTGAAGCACGGCGATGCCGCCGCCGCGGGAATGGCCGACCAGTCCCAGGCCTGACGGCGGCGCCACCCCGAGCTCCCCACGCATGAGCGAGTCGACCACCTGACTGAGGTCGTGAAGCTCGGCAGAGAAGGTGTTGTGGCCAAACCGATCGGGCAATGAAAACTCGCCGTCGTCGTCCACGCCGCTCCCGCTCAGGTTGAATCCCACCGCGGTAAAGCCGGCTCGGGCCAGGCGCTCGGTAAGATGGGGGAACATTCCCCAGTCCTTAAAACCTTTGAAGCCGTGTACCACGACGACGGCGGGATGGGACGAGCTTCTATCGCCGGCCCGAACATCGATCAGGATCTGGCCCAGGGCCCCGGTGAGGGAGTGCTTGGTGAGCTTGGGTGTGGCCATGGCCTATGGTACTGATCTCAGGCTACCGCCGGCTCCAGCAGCTCGAGCTCGCCGGCTCCGGCATCCAATCGGGCACGGACCCCCAGTGGCAGGGTCCATTGGGACTCGATATGACCGATGGGAAAGCCGTAGGCAACCGGGATACCCAACGGGTCGAGATAGGTCGCGAGCACTTCGTCCAAGCCCAGCGCACCGTCTCCCGTAGCGCGTTCGAGCTCGGTGAAACGGCCAATCGCCACACCGGCCAGCTGCCGGAGAGCACCGGTGAGTCTCAAGTGAGCGAGCATGCGGTCCACGCTATACAGATCCTCGCCCGCGTCCTCCAGGAACAGGATGGCACCGTCGAGCTCCGGAAAGTAGGGCGTGCCGATCAGGCAGTGCAGTAAGGTCAGATTTCCACCGGCCAGCGGTCCCTCGGCAGTCCCGGGCCGGAGCGTCACGATGCGATTCTCCTGAGGCACCAAGACCTCGGCCGGGTCGGGAAGCCGGCCCAGGCGGCCAGGGGCCTCGGGGGTGGCGAGCACTCGCTCGAAATGACATCGGCTGAACTGCGGCATGGCTGCCCGGGCCACCGGTGCATGGAAGGTGACCACGCCGGTCTGCCGGGTAATTGCATTGAGTAGCGCTGTTATATCGGAGAAACCGATGAAGATCTTGGGCCGGCGTGCGATGGCGGCATAATCCACTCGGTCCAGCAGGCGAATAGCTCCATAGCCGCCTCGGATGCACCAGACGGCATCGATGGAGGTTTCCTGGAGCGCCCGATTCAGGTCGTCGAGTCGCTGGTCATCGGTGCCCGCCAGGTAACCATAGCGGCTGTAGGCATTTGTACCCAGCATCGGTTCGTAACCTAGCGCACGGCAGAGCTCGGCAGCGCGTGTTAGATCGTCTCTTTCTAATAAGGGGCCGGCCGGCGCAACCAGGCCGATCCGACAACCGGGCCGGAGCTTGGGAGGTCGAATGATTGGTTTTGACCCCATTATGACCCCGCTGTAGAATTGACGGACCTTTTCCGAGGAGAACGCTTAGTGCGTGCTTCGCAGCCTGCGTTGCTCGCTGCCGGTCGGGTGATCGCCGAAATGCGCGATTCGATGGTCTCCGAATGGGCCGATTGGCTGGGAGACCGCATGACCGCCGCCCCCACGATACCGCGGTCAACTGTCGAGCGGGAGTTCCGGCTGCTCTTCGACGTCATGACCGAGATGGTCGGCCCGCTGCGTCGGGAAGTAAATACCGTCTGGTTTCACGTATGCGAGCACTACGGGCGCGTCGCTTCTGCACGGGGACTTGCTGCCGGCGAGGTCGTCGAGGAGCTGCAGTTCCTCCGCGAGCTGCTCATCCGTAACCTGGCCCCTGTGCTCGTGGCCATGCGCGCACGCCAGGGAATGGCCATCATGCTTCGGCTCAACCGGGTGATCGATAAGGGGGTGGCGGTTGCCGTGGTCGGCTATACCGATGCCCTGGTTGCCACGCTCTTCTCACAGAATGGAGTCCCCTCGTTCAAGACCGAGCAGGATGTCACCGATGTCGAGCGCCAGCTCGATGCCCTCGAGCAGGAGCTCCAAGCGGTCTCTCAGCAGGTGAAATAGCCGACGCTGCGCGTGCTTGATATCGGCCTCGAACTGCTCCTCGCAGCTCCCTGGCTCCTTCCATTCCTCACCCTTCCCCGCCTCGCTCGCCGCACGCCGAGCCTGAGCGATGCACCGCGAGGATCGGGTCCTCTAGTCTCGATCATCATCCCGGCCCGAAACGAAGCCGCAACAATCTCAACAGTGGTGCGCTCGATTCTCCAGTCCACCTATCACCCTTTCGAGCTGCTGGTGGTCGACGACCGCTCCACCGACGAAACCGCATCCATCGTGGAAGGGCTGGCCGAGGACCCGCGGCTGGTGCTGGTGCGCGGCGACAAGCTCCCGGAGGGCTGGTACGGCAAACCGTGGGCTTGCTTCCAGGGATATCGGCAGGCCAAGGGCGACTTGCTCCTCTTTACCGACGCCGATACCCGGCACCATCCCGAGCTGCTGGAGCGGGCGGTGGGCGCACTCCTCACCCAGCGGGCGGATCTGGTGACCGTGTCTCCCACCCAGCGGTGCATCACGTTTTGGGAGCGGGTCGTCATGCCGCAGATCTGGTTTCTGCTGGCGCTCCGCTACAGTCCGTCCAGCGTAAATCGAGCTCGCCGCCCACGAGATGTGATCGCCAACGGTCAGTTCATTCTGACCACCCGTGAAGCCTACCAGCACGCGGGCACCCACGCGGCGGTGCACCATGAGGTTGCCGAGGATCTCGCATTGGCGCAGACCTATCTCGCGAGGGGGTTGAAGCTCCACTTCGCCTTTGCGGAGCGTCTCATGGAGACGAGGATGTACCAGGGGCTGGATCATCTGATCGAGGGCTGGTCCAAGAACATCTACCTCGGAGGCCGGCGCTCGTTTCCTGAAGAGCCGTTCCAGCGGGCGCTGGTGCCGGTGATGCTGGTTATCGCGTGGAGTTATTGGCTGGTTCCTCCGGCGGTGCTGGTGACCAGTGCTTTCAACCAGGGCATGTCCCAACTGGCCCCAGCATCCCTCTTGGCTGTAGCGGTCTCAGCGGTGTTCTGGATGCTGATATGCTACGGAATGCGAATTCCGCCGGCATACGGATTGACCTACCCGCTGGGTGCCCTGATGGCACTCTACATCGGGCTCAGGTCCACCTGGAGGGGTAGACGAAAGGTGGAATGGAGGGGGAGGGTGTATGAAGGGGGAGAAAGAGTGAGCGGGAACTGCAAGAAGCGTGAGCGGTGAGCGGGAAATGACTCAGGGCGATTCCTCTTGCCTCAGCATGCAAAGAACCCGGAGGCGAAGTCTGGCCACTCACCGCTGACGTTCTCGTTTCTCCCGCTCACCGCTCACGCTGTTGCTGTCACCGCTCGTTCTATTCTCGGTCGAACACCACGTCCTGTACCGGGATTCGTCCACCCAGCAACCTGCCTCTGCGATCCATGAGGAGATGGATCCGTGTATCACCGATATCCAGCCGGACCGAATCCGCCTGAATGGCAGAGAGGTTGGCGACCAGGGTCTGGCCACCGCCGAGATTGAAGAACGGTACCTGATCAGCCCCATTAGCGGTCCGCGCGCGCCGCAGCGCCTGTTCCAGCAACGCGAACGAAAGGTTGAGATACGGAACCGCACCGAGTTCGGTCTTGAAGACTCGAGTGACCAGGCCCGCGTTACCCACCTGATCCACCGCCACGCTGTCTTCCTTGAAGATCACTCGCGCGCGCTCCACCACCCGGGACCTTACCTCGCCGCTGTCGGCACCCTCACTCACCGTGACCTCGATCAGCGGCAACGTGGCATCTGGAGCGACCACCGCCCGGTAACGCTCGGATGTGCGCTTGGCATTTCGGAGTGAGAGCGTGCCCTCGAGTTTGGTAGCGGTGCGGGTGAACCGTTCGGTAGCCACCGTGTCTTGGCGATGCCGTACCACGAAGCTACCCGTATCGGCCGGCTCCTGAGCCCGAAGCGCGGTGGGGGGCAACGAAACCATCACGATCAAGATAGGTAGGAAACTGAGTCGGAGCTTCATATGCGAAATGTTCGGGCGGATAGTGTGGGAGTCAATTTCTGCCACGCGCAGCGGTAATCGGGTGGGAGCTCAGAAACAGCCTCTCGGTACAGTGGAGCTCCGCCTTCATCGGAGTGTGGCTGTATGGACATCGAGCGGTCGCTCCGAGCGATCCAATCGCTGTCCGATCTCCCCCATCTGGTTGCCACGCTGGGCCACCAGCCACTCTGGGAACCAGTCCCCGAGCAAGCATGGAATACCCGGGGCACTCGAGCATTCAAGGTATCAGCGGTCGGCCAGACCGGCGACCTCCCCTGGTTGGCCCTCGAGAGCAGCTGTCCTGAGCGGGATGCCTCCATGCTCGCTCGCCGTCTATTCGGCCGCGGCAGGGTGGCCATGGTGGTGGCACTCGATTGCGAGACCCGGCGGCTGGCAGTCGCCGTAGGCTTCGCTCGTTGTCCCAGTGTCCAGCTCGACCTTACCAATCCCGGTTGCGAGAGACTTGCCACCATTGTGGGATTGGCCGGCGGCTCCCCCGGCGGACCGCTCGCCTTTGCCGCTCGCGCGGCCGAGACCCTTTCCGCTGAACCGATAGGGCGGCGGTTCTTTCGGGAGTTTCAGGCAACCCTCGATCGGATGGCGGCAAGCCTGCGCGGTGCCGTGCCGCAGGACCACCGACAACCGCTCGTTCTGCTCCACCTCACGCGGGTGTTGTTTCTCTACTTCGTACAAGCCAAGGGCTGGCTCGCCGGACGCGAACGTTTTCTGGCCGAGGAAGTCGACCGGTGCCTCATCCGGCGGCGGAGGATTCATCGGGACCTCCTGAGGCCCCTTTTCTTCGGCACGCTGAACCAGCCCATGTCCCAACGCGGCAGAAGCGCCTGCAAATTCGGCTCCATCCCTTTCCTGAATGGCGGCCTCTTCGAGCCTCATGCCTTGGAGCGGCGCTACCCGTCGGATCTCTCCAATGAGCTCTGGCGGGACGCGTTCGACCACCTATTTGAGCGATTTCATTTCACAGTTTCGGAAAAGGGGACCCGTGGGAGTGTTGCACCGGACATGCTGGGAAGGGTGTTCGAGGGGGTCATGGAACCGGAAGCCCGGCGGGTGTCTGGGACATTCTACACGCCGGCCTTACTGGTGGAGCGGCTGCTCGATGCTGCGCTGCTCCCGCTGCTGTCGAGAAGCCTCCGGTGTTCCGAGTCAGACGCTCATAGCCGTCTGAACGACCGGGATCCCAGCGTGGCTGGACTGCTGGAGACAGTCACCCTGCTCGATCCTGCAGTGGGATCAGGCGCGTTTTTGCTGGGTGCGCTCGAGCGACTCTCGGCCCTGGGTCCAGCTGAGCTCGACTCTACTGCACGAAAACGGCGGGTTCTCCAGCAGAATCTCTTCGGTGTCGATCGCAACCCCGCGTCGGTGCGGCTGACGGAGCTGCGGCTTTGGCTCGCGGTGATTGCAGACGATCCTGCCGAGCGGGCGGAGAACGTGCATCCACTCCCCAACCTGGACTGCCTCATTCGCCAGGGTGACAGTCTCTTCGACCCCCTGGGATTGGCACTTGCGGGCGACCATCCACGGCCGAGCCGGGAGCTCGCCGCCGAGCTTGCCGGGCTGAGATATGAGGTCGTCAATGCGTCAGGGCCCCACAAGCGCGCGCTGGGTCGGCGGCTCGATGCAGCCGAGAGGCGGGCGCTCGGCCACGCACTCCAGGCAGCCGAACAGAAACAGATTGACGCGATCGCGCAGTGCCTACAACAAGCCCGAACA
>JAICPP010000041.1 GCA_025929805.1 Gemmatimonadales bacterium
GGGGGCTCCTCGAAGGAGGAGAGCTCGGACGTTTCGATTTCCGCCCGTAAGTTTCGACTAACCGGGTAAAGCACCCGCCGGACCAGCCGCTCAGCCATCTGCCTGACCACCTGCCGCTGAGACTCCGATAGGGTCTCCAGCTGAGCCAGAGCCCAGGCGGACTCTTGCTCAGCCAGCTCATGGCTGAGCCGATGCAACTCCGCGAGTCGGGGAGCGGCTACCTGGCCCCGGAGACTCAGACCCAGCCGAATCAGCTCGTCTTCGATGACCGCTTCGGCCTCTGCCAGCGCCGCGGACGGAGTGCCGGCGGCCGGACAACACAGCCGCTCCAGATCGTCGAGGTCGATCAGCCGGATACCGGGAATACTTCGAGACGAGGGTTCGACGTTTCTGGGTACCGCCAGATCCATGACGATGAGCTCTCGTCCGTCCCTCCCGCCTGCGGCGTGGAGTAGCTGCGTCCTGCTCACGACCGGCCGGATCGAAGCAGTGGCCACCAGCACCAGGTCGGCGCTCTTGAGCCAGGCTTCCAGCTCGTCCAGACCTCCGACGCCGGCTGACCACGCGTCGGCAAGCACTCGTGCCCTTTCCGGGTGTCGGTTCAGCAGAGTCACCATGGAAGCGCTCCGCTGATGCAATGCCCGCAGGACACCCTCGGCCGCCTCGCCTGCGCCCAGCACGAGGACCTGCCGGGCGCGTAGGCCATCTTGCAGCTGAAAGGCCAGATCAACTGCCGCGGAGCTGACCGATGCTGGATGCCTGCCCAGAAGCGTCTCTCTCCGGATCCGTCTGCCGGTGGTGAGGGCGGCAGAAAAGATCAGATCCATTACTCGGTTCGTGGTTCCCGCAGCCCGGGCCATATCGTAGGCCCGGCGTACCTGGCCGAGAATTTCCGTCTCGCCGAGTATTTGGGAGTCCATGCCTGCACTGACCAGCAGGAGGTGGCGTACTGCCGCCATCCCCTCGTAGCGCGTCAGCTGAGTGACGGAAGATGCTCCTCGAGCTCGCGCCAGGTCCTGAAACCAGGCCTCGCCATCTTCAGGGCCACACCAGTAGAGCTCGCAGCGATTACAGGTCGATAGGAGGAGGCCAGACCGGCCAGCCGCATGGAACTGCTCGAGTAGCGATGCGATCTCGGAGGGAGTAAACGCAAACCGCTCCCGTTCTTCTACTGGAACGGTATGGTGGCTTACTCCAACGACATGAAAAGAGAGGTTTTGCCGCACTGCCTACGGTAGGATGGGATGGGGAGGCTCACAATCCGCGCCTCACCGGAGGTGGGATCCGTAACAATACTGGCACACCAAACCCCCTGGTCGGGCTACCGGCCAGGGGGCGATAGGGCATTCAGGCTCTTACCGCTGGCTCTTGGCTGCGGAGCCTGCCTCCTCAGGATCCTTGGAGCCGTCCCGAGGTCCTGCTTTCTGGGAGCTTCCGCCACTCACTCGCTGCGACTGGGATCCGGTGCGGACTTGAGTGGAGCCGGAGGCCGAGGTATTGACCCGAATCTCCCGAGGACGTGCCCGTTCGGCTTTCGGGATCCTCACCAGGAGAACTCCATTCTCGAACCGCGCCTCGATCTTGTCAGGATCAACTGTATTCGGCAGAACGAAGGTACGCTCGAACACCCCATATACGCGTTCGAAGCGATGGACCCGCTCGTTGTTCTCGTCGATCTGCTGCCGCTTTTCACCCCTGATGGTCAGCGTGTTGTTCTCCAACGAAAGCCGGACGTCGTCGGACTCCACGCCGGGAAGCTCCATGCTGATCTGAAGCGCATTTTCATCCTCGCTCACGTCGGTCGGAGCGAAGAGGGTAGACGTAATTACGTTGCCCTGCTCGGGGAAAGCTGCCCCGGCGAACGCCTCGTCCAGAATACGGTTCAGGCGCTGCAGGCCGAAGAAGCCTGCCGGGTCGCGATAGCGAGAGATTGCCATAGGTTCCTCCTGTAGCGTCTGTCTACTGAGCCCTTAGTGACCGCGCCAAGCCTTAGCCAGGGCTATTGGCGCCGTGCTCACCCCGCAAAGCAGCAGCCGTGCCAGCTGTAGAGGCCACAGTTCGGCCAAAATGACGCACCCTCAGTAGTGATGGCAGACATGGTGCCCGAGCGGGGCAGTTGCCAAGGCGGGGGGAATGCACCTCTGTCCAACATAGTAGGGCAATTCAGCTACTGCGGGGTAGCCGCCTTTCTCATGGTTTGCTGATAGAGACGGATCAAGCGCTGCATCCGATCCACGTGCTGAGGCAGCTTCGAACCATCCAGGCTGCTCGAAGTACCCGCTCCTCCCCCCAGGTCACTCAGCACCGAATCACCCAGCTCTTTGAAGTTCCCCGAATCGGCATAACCGGCCCGGTACAGGTCGGCGATCATGGCGTTGACCAGGTCGCCCGCCATGTTTTTGTAAGCCGTAAGGTTGTCTGGGTTGGGTGGCTGGGTTCCGTTGGCCATCAGCGTGAGCTGGTTTTGAGTAGCAGGTATAAGTCGCGGGGCCTCCAACTCCGACCCGCTGTTGGTGCCGGCCACCCCGTCCTCTCGCGCGCTGCTTTCGGCGTCGGAGGTGTATGCCGAGGCTGATGCATTGCCAGCCTTCTCACGACCGCAGGCGGCTGGAAGGGCTATCAGGAGAAGTAGAGCTGGTCTCATGGACACTCCCTGGTGGATGGAGGGGCGAAGGACCAATCAACCGAGTACGTCAATGCGGCTCAGTGTCCCTGGTCACGTGACCAGCCCTCACCGCCGTGCCCGCACTACCTTTTGAATAAGCGTCCCAGCACCCCCGTGTTCAGGGTGGCCTCGAACGCATGTGCCAGCTCGGTCATTGACCCGTAGCGGTCGGCTGCGTTGACCGACAGAGCCTTACTGATGACCGCTTCCAGCTTTGCCGGGAGGTCAGCCCGGAGTTCCCGCAGCTGGAGCGGAGCGCCCCTCAGCCGGGCGATCATGGTCTCCTGGGCGCTCTTCCCGGTAAACGGTAGCTGCCCGGTGAACAGCTCAAACGCGAGCACCGCTAAGGCGTAGATGTCGCTCCGGCCATCGAGCGGCTTGCCCCTGATCTGTTCCGGACTCATGAACTCCGGCGTGCCGAGCACGATGCCAGTCGCGGTCAATTTGACGACGTCGGGGCCCGCCCGTCTTTCCTTGGCCAGGCCGAAATCCATTACCACTGCCCGCAAACCCGTTGGCATGGACGGATCCGGTACCAGCATGATGTTCTCGGGTTTGAGATCTCGGTGGATGATCTGGAGGTCGTGGGCATGCCCCAGCCCGTGACACATCTGCACCAGCAGGGGAATGCCGTCGGCGAGAGGAAAGGGACCACGCCTGGTCTCGTACTCACTCAGCGGCTCCCCCTCCAGAAACGGCATTACCAGATAGAGAAGCCGATCGGGGGTCTCCCCCAGCCGAAGTATAGGGCAGACGTTCGGATGATTGAGCCGGGTGGCGATGGTAGCCTCCCGCCGCAGTCTCTCGACCGAAGCCGGGTCCCGAGACAGCCGCGGGATCAGGATCTTGACCGCCACCGGCCGGCCGGTATCCACCTCCTGCGCCTGGTAGACATAGGACATCCCGCCTTCGCCCAACTTCCGCGTGATGTGATACCGCTTGTCGAGTACCTGGCCGGTGAGCGAGGCCAGGCTGGGGGGGACGTGATCGGGGAAGGTCGCCACGGGTGACGCATCCGCCGATTCGCGGGAGGACGCGCGTCCGATTGCCGGTGACTGCTCTATCGGTTTGACATCGCTCTCAACCAGGAGCGATCCGTCCTTGACGCAGAACCGGGCGGGGGCCGCGTAGGTTGTTTGGCATCGCGGGCAACGCCGGTTACTCAATCGCGGAATCGATTCTTGCCTTCACTCTTCGCTCGGTACATGTGGGTATCGGCAAGCTTGAGGAGCGAGTCACCATCACTCACTCGCTCGTCCGGGTAGGAGGCGATACCGATGCTGATGGTGACTTTGACCGAGTTGCCGGACTCACCGAAGTCATGAGCGGACACCCGGCGCAAGATCCGTTCGGCGAAATTGCGCGACTCGGCGTTGGTTGTTTCGGGAAGGAGCACCACGAACTCCTCGCCACCATAGCGGGCTACTATGTCGACCGAGCGCTGCTCCCGCTTCAGCAGATTGGCCAGCTGCTTGAGCACCCGGTCGCCCACCGGATGGCCATAATTGTCGTTGATCTGCTTGAAGTTGTCGATATCCACCATCATGGCCGTGAGCATTGTGGCGTATCGCGCAGCCCGGTCCATCTCCTGCTCCAGCTTTTGCATCAACGCCCGGCGGTTAAAGCAGTTAGTCAGCGGGTCGGTTTCGGCCAAATGCCGCATCTGCTCCTGGCCGAGAACCGCATTCTCGAGATCGTAAGCCCGCTCCAGCGCGGCTACTGCGGCGTTGGTCACCTCCTCGGCAAACTGGACATCGTGCTCATTGAGGGGCGGGTCTTCGCTGGTGGTGCGGAGGAAGAAGACGCCAACCGGTTGCTGCCGGAGTGAGAAGCGCAATGCCACGGCGGACCTGGTCTCGACTGCACGGCCCTGGGTCTCCCACTCATCCCGTACTCCCCGGTACAAGGGGTCCGTCTGGACGTCCCGTACCAGCACCACCTCTCCGGTTTTCAATGCGTGGCGAATCTCGGGATAGCGCTTGAGGTCCACTTGAAGGTTGTGCAGCATGGGATTTTCGAAGGCGGCCACCACCGTTCCGGTCTGGTCATCGGGGCCGGCCATGATAATCGAGCACCGCGCGATGCTCAGGGCCTGCGCCACCCGACGCACCAGTATGCCGTAGATCTCCTCCGGCTTGAGAGAGGCAGTCACCTCCTGCATGATGTCCATCATCTCGGAACGGGACCGGGCCTCCGCGCGTGCCTGGTTCAGCTCTCTTCCAACCCGCAGATGCGCCTTGACCCGGGCCAGCAGCTCGCGCACTCGGAACGGCTTCGGAATGAAGTCGGCCGCACCGAGCCCCAACGATCTCACCGTAGCCTCCTCCGGTGGCATGGACGAGATCATCAGCACCGGCAGATCCTTGAAGCGGGGATCGGCCTTCACCCGCTGGAGCAGCTGAAGCCCATCTACCTTCGGCATCATGATATCGAGCAAGAGCAGATCGAACTGTTCCGCCGTGAGATGCTCGAAGAGATGTTCTCCCCCCGGAGCGGTAAACACGTCGTAGCCGTTCTCCTTCAGTATCCAGGACAGCGTACGCGAAAGCGCTTGATCGTCGTCCGCAACCAGGATCTTCGGCGCTACAGTGGTCATGCAGCCGGACCCGAACGTGTAGGGGCTACCAGGCGCTCGAACAGGGCGGGATCGACGTTGCCGCCGCTCACCACCGCCACCGTGGGGCCGGTTGGTTGGATCCGCCGGCTCAGGAGTGCCGCGGTCGTAACGGCTCCCGAAGGCTCCACGATCAGCCCGGCTTCACTATAAAGGAAACGAAGGGCGGCCACGATCTCCTCTTCGCTGACCTGGACCGACTGGCGGACTACCCCGTACAAGATCCTGAACGGCAGCTCTCCAATGGAGAGGGGGAGCAGGCCGTCGGCCAGACTCTGGGTATCGTCGAGCGTTACGGGATGCCCCGCTTCCAGAGCACGGGCGAGTTTGGGAGCCCCCACGGGTTCAACCCCGATGACCTGAGTCTCGGGCTTGAGCGCGGCCACCGCCGACGCGATCCCGGCAATGAGTCCACCGCCACCTACGGGTACCAGAATGGCTTCCACCCCCGGGTAGTCCTCGATGATCTCGAGGCCGCAGGTGCCCTGACCGGCTATGACATCGAGGCTCTCGAAGGGAGGCACCATGGTGAGGCCCTGCTCTTGCGCCAGCCGGTGGGCCTGCTCGTAGCGTTCCGCGGAGCTGTTGCCTGCGATCACCGCCTCACCACCCAACTTCCTGACACCGGCAACCTTGATGGCCGGAGCGCGCTCGGGCATGACCACGACGGCTCGAATTCCGAGTCGCTGCGCGGCAAAGGCCACGGCCTGGCCATGATTACCACTCGAGTAGGTGATGACCCCACGAGCGCGGCTTTGTGCGGGTATCCGGGAGATCGCGGTGTATGCGCCACGGATCTTGAAGGCACCGACTGGCTGCTGATGCTCACACTTCAGGGCGATCGGAACCCCGGTGAGCCTTTCGAGCGCCGGCACCGGAAGCAGTGGGGTTCGGTGTGCAATTCCCTCGAGTCCAATGGCAGCGTCCCGCAGTGCGTCCAGCGGCACTGCAGGACCTCGCTCTGCCTGGACCCGAGGTCCGGCCCGGGGGTTGGCCGCGGCAGCCATCGATAATGATATCCTTATTCTACTGCAGCAGTTGGGGTAACCTCGTCTCCACCTGAGGCCGATTCTGCCCCACCTTCTTCTTCCTTCACCACCCGGGCAACATCGACCACCGCGTCACCGGAATCCAGGTTCATGACCTTGACCCCCTGGGTGTTTCTGCCGATGACCCGAATTCCGTCCACCGGAAGTCGAATGATGACGCCGTGGCGAGTGATCATCATAAGCTCGTCATCCGGAATGACCTCTTTCAACGCCACGATCGAGCCGGTTTTTTCGGTCTTCTTGAGTGTGATAATCCCCTTGCCACCGCGTTTCTGCACCCGGTAATCCGAGAGCTCCGAGCGCTTTCCGTAACCCTTCTCGCTTACTACCAGAAGGGTGGCATCCCGCCGGACCACGACCATCCCAATGACCTCGTCGTCCTTTTCCAGCTCGATGCCTTTCACGCCGGTGGTGGCCCGGCCCATGTCGCGAACATCGCCCTGGTGGAAGCGGATGCTCATCCCATCCTTAGTGGCCAGGATGATGTCGCTGTTCTGATCGCAAACCTGGACGTCGATCAGCTCGTCGCCCTTCTCGATGTTGATGCCGCAGATCCCCGTCGAGCGCACGTTCCCATAGGCAGACAGAACGGTCTTCTTTACGGTGCCCTGCCGGGTGGCAAAAATGAGGCACTTGTCATCGGTAAACTCCCGGACCGGCACCAGCGCCGCGATCTGCTCGTCGGGCTTGATGGCGATACAGTTGATCACCGGCTTGCCTCTGGCCGCGCGGCCGGCCTGCGGGATCTCGTGCACCTTGAGCCAGTACACCTGACCCTTGTTGCTGAAGAACATCAGGTAGTCGTGGGTGCTCGCGATGAAGAGGTGCTCGACCCAGTCATCGGCCTTGAGATCGGCTCCGTTGAGGCCCCGGCCACCCCGGCGCTGGCGCTTGTAGGTGGTAATGGGGATCCGCTTGATGTAGCCGCTGTGGGAAATGGTGATGACCATGTCCTCTTCGGCGATGAGGTCTTCCACCGTAAACTCGCCCTGGTCGGCTACGATCTCGGTGCGCCGGTCGTCGCCGAACGTGGCGCCGATCTCCTCCATTTCCTCCTTCAGGATGGCCATCCGCTTGGGCTTCGACGCCAGAATGCCCTTCAGCTCCTTGATCGTGGCGCGGACCTCCTTCAGCTCGGCTTCCAGTTTCTCAATCTCGAGGCCGGTCAGCTTGGCCAGCCGCATGTTGAGGATGGCATCGCTCTGTTTCTCGCTGAATCCGAACCGCTTCCGCAGCCGGGTATCCGCCTGGGCCGTGTCGTCCGATCCCCTGATGATCTTGATGACCTCGTCGATGTTATCGACCGCGATCTTGAGGCCGTCGAGGATGTGCTCCCGCGCCTGGGCGGCTTCCAGATCGAATTGCGTCCGGCGGGTAATGACGTTGTGCCGGTGATCGATGAAGTGCTGGAGCAGCTCCTTCAGATTCATGACCTTGGGCGCCCCATTGGTGAGCGCCAGCATGATCACGCCGAAGGTGGTCTGCATCTGGGTGTGCTTGTAAAGCTGGTTGAGGACCACGTTAGGGATCACATCACGCTTGAGCTCGATGACGATCCGCATGCCATCCTTATCGGATTCGTCATTGATACCGGTGATCCCTTCGATCTTCTTTTCGCCAGCCAGCTCGGCGATCGCCTTGACCAGGTTTTCCTTGTTGACCTGGTAGGGGATCTCCGTAACCACGATCTGTGAGCGGTTGCTGGTTTCCCGCTCTTCGATCTGGGCCCGCGCCCGCATGACGACACGCCCGCGGCCTGTCTCGTACGCTTCCTTGATTCCCTCCCGGCCGTAGATGTAGGCACCAGTCGGAAAGTCGGGGCCTTTGATGGCCTTTCGGAGCTCCCCCATGGTCGCTTCCGGATTGTCCACCAGGAGCTGAACGGCCTTGACGACCTCTCGCAGGTTATGGGGAGGAATGTTGGTGGCCATCCCGACTGCGATGCCGCTGGACCCGTTCACCAGCAGGTTCGGGATCTTGGCCGGCAATACCATAGGTTCCTGGAGCCGATCGTCGAAGTTGGATTGGAAATTGACGGTGTTGCGGTCGATGTCCTCCAACATCGCCATGGCGACGCGAGTCAGCCGGGCTTCGGTGTAGCGGTACGCTGCCGCAGGATCTCCGTCGACCGACCCGAAATTTCCCTGCCCATCCACGAGCGGATACCGCAGCGAGAACTCCTGGACCATGCGGACCAGGGCGTCATATACCGATCCGTCGCCATGCGGGTGGTACTTACCCAGCACGTCACCCACCACGGTGGCTGATTTCTTGTATGCCCGACCCGGCACCAGCCCCAGTTCGTTCATGGCGTAAAGAATCCGGCGATGGACCGGCTTCAGGCCGTCCCGGACATCCGGCAGGGCGCGGGAGACGATGACGCTCATCGAGTAGTTGATGAACGACTGCTGCATCTCCTCTTCGATGAGTCGGGGCAGAATACGTTCGCGCGAGTTGGGTGCGGTCATGGATATCCTGTGCTAGAGCGACGACGGCCTGGAGGGGGCCAGCTCAGAAATATAGTCGACACCTCCCCCGAGGAGCAATCGCGGTACGACGACCGAACCGATGTAGTGACAAACAGTTAGCAGGCCGCTGCCGGGGCGGGCGCAACTTGACTCAAGGTGTGGCAGCGTGAGGTCGAAACTTGGGATATGCCGCTCCACTCCCATTCCGCGCGAACTCTGCTCTTGCTCCTGACCGGGCTTGTGCTGGGGGGTCAAAACCTGGCCGCTCAGGCACCGGCGCCGAGTGGTTTCGACAGCTTCATCATGTTGGTCCCTCCCCGAGACTCGATGTCCATCAAGCGGCACATTCGAGCCGCGGCGGCGGCGGAGGCCGCGGCGGAAAAGTCCCGCCATCAGGCCGAGACCATGCGCCTGGGCGCCACCTCCAGGATCGAGTTCAAGAAGGTGGAGATCGTACGGATCAAGGAGCGCATCAATTTGGCAAAGAAGGAAGGCCGCGATGCCGACCGCTTGGGGCTCGAGGCAGAGCGGAAGGCCGCTGAACGGGAAATCGATCTCCTGAAGCGGCGGGAGGAGCTGCGGGAGGCCGAGGGAGTACTGGAGACCAAGCGGGCGGACCTGGCGGCCCTGACCAAGCAGGCGCTGGAGCTGGAGCTGCAGCTGGCAATCAGAAGGGCGGGCCGGCGTGGTCGGGTGCCGCTCACAGGCGCCGGAGCCGCCAGCCTTCAGCGGGTCATTGGCGAATTGGAGAAGCAGACGCTGGAGGCGCAGCGAGCCCAGGCCGCATCCAGTATGGAAGTGTCTGACCAGGAGATACGAGTTATCGACCGGCGCCTGGACCTGCTCGATGCCCAGCAGAAGATCCTGGGAGGAAGCTAAACAGCTACATCGTCCTGAGGTGGTTCGACGGCTTGCCGCGCACTAACAACACGGTCCTCGCCCCTCTACCCACGACCGGCCCGACCTTGGGATGCATGATCTCTCCGATGGGCTTTCCATCCCGGTCCACGACCTCGAGCACCATGATCGGGCTTCTGCTGGTCATCTCTCTCATTTCCTGCCTCGCTTTTAGTCCGCTGATCCAAAATTCGCCGATCTGACGTATCGTTGAGATACCTTGATCTGCCGGAGGGTTGCTCGGCGTGCGCACGCAACCCTATCCACTCCATCTGTGTCAGACACTCGGTTGGCTGGGATGACCTCACGTTTCGGAGCCGGGTGGAAGAACGCGAGCTGATCGGTCGAGTCCTGGCGGGCGACCCGAGCGCCGAGCGTGCACTCTACGATGCGCACGTGGATCGTGTGTTTCGGCTGGTGTACCGCATGGCAGGGGACCTCGACCGAGCTCAGGACTACACTCAGGAAACCTTTATCCGGGCGTTCAGTCGCTTAGCCGAATTTCGCAGCGAAGCAGCCCTCTCGACCTGGCTGGGGTCCATTGCTATCTCGATTACGCTCAACGGGCTGAGAAAGGTGCGTCGGCTCAACCAGCGGGAGCTGGTTTTGGATGATCTGGCCCCGGTAGGCCGGGTCGAGCGGCTGGCCGACCCGGACCTCAAGACGCGGCTTACTCAAGCCATCGAAGGCCTGCCGGAAGGCTATCGCGCGGTATTCGTCATGCACGACGTAGAGGGCTATACCCACGAGGAGATCGCCGGCGTTCTCGGGGTGCATCCGGGTACCTCCAAGGCACAGCTGTCCCGGGCACGAGCCCGCCTGCGGGTTGCGCTGGCTGACTTCGCCAAGGATTGAGGATGGACGATCAGATCGAGGATGAACTGCGGGCTGCTGCCCGGGGGTATAACGAGCCGCCAGAGACACCACGGGAGGTAATGTGGGAGCGAATCGTGGCAGCGAGAGCGGAAGAAGCGGAACGGGCGGAAGGTCGCTTCCGCGGCTTCCGCTCCGTCCGCCCCGTGCGCCTCGCGGCAGGCATAGCTGCCGTTCTGGTCTTGGGCATCGGTCTGGGCCGGCTCACTGTCAGGCAGCCCGGCCCCGGACCTGCTCCGACTCCCGTCAGCAAAGCGGCTCCTGCCAATGCCGCCGCCTATCGTCTGGCTACCACGGAGCACCTCAGTCAGGCTGAGGCTTTCCTGACGCTGTTCCGGGTATCGGTGCGAGGTAGTGGAGATGAACGCCTGGCAACCGCCACCGCCCGCCAGTTGTTGGCCACCAACCGGCTGCTGCTCGACTCGCCGGCAGCAAGCGATACCCGGATCAGACTCCTGCTGCAGGATCTTGAGCTGGTCCTGGCAGAGATTGCGCAGCTGTCGTCCCAGCCCCGATCAGGGGAGCTCGACCTGATCACAGAAGGTATGGAACAAGGAGGTTTGCTGTCCCGCCTCAGGACCGCCGTGCCTGCGGGCGCGAGCTCGACTCAAGGAGTGTTGTGATGTATTACCTGCAGTTGGGGCTGGCCCTTGCCGTGATGCATGCCCACTTGGATATCCCTTTTGGTCCGGTCCGCCGCCTGGACCGGCTGCCCACTATAGCAGTCAGTACCCCCATCCCGGCGCCCTGGCTGCAAGGAGATCCGGCCGACTCGCTGTATCGAGCGGCGCGGGAGCGGCTGAACCGGAGAGACTATCGGACAGCGGCCGATCTCTTTGCCCGGATTCCCGTCCGGTTTCCTCGCTCGGGGTATGCCGGCGACGCGCTCTATTGGCAGGCGTTCGCATTGTATCGGCTGGGAAACAACCAGGATCTCCGCGCCGCGTTGGTGGCCCTCCGGACCCAGCGTCAGCGCTTTCCCAATGCCGCAACCCGGGGCGATGCCAGCGCCCTCGAGCCTCGGATCCAGGGAGAGCTCGCTCGCAGGGGAGACCCCGATGCCGCGGAAGCGGTCGTGTCGCGAGCAACCAGCGTCGTGACGTCATCATCGACAGCCCCGGTCCCACCGGTGCCGCCGGTCCCGCCCGTCCCGCCGGTACCACCCACCCCGCCGACCCGCGGCGTGGTCACCAGCTCGAATGGATGTGCCGAGGCGGATGACGACATGAAAGTGGCCGCGCTCAACGCGCTGCAGCAGCTGGATGCTGCCCGGGCGCGGCCCGTCTTGAGGAAGCTGCTTGCCCAGCGCGACGCTAAATCGGCATGCCTCCGCCGCAAGGCAGTGTTTCTGATCGCCCAACAGGACGAGCCCGGTACCGAGGAGATTCTGTTGGAATCGGTGCGGACTGATCCGGATGCCGAAGTACGGCGGCAGGCAGTATTCTGGCTATCCCAAGTGGGGACCGAGCGGGCCTTGGGTGCTCTGGACTCGATTCTGCGATTCTCAAAGGATCCTGAGATCCAGGAGAAGGCGGTGTTCGCACTCTCACAGCATGAGAGTCCGCGCGCGCTGCAGGCGCTGCGTACGTACGCCGAGCGGGACGAGGTGAGCCAGTCGGTGCGTGAAAGGGTCATCTTCTGGCTGGGACAACGCCAGACTCCGGAGAATGCCGCATTCCTGAGATCGCTGTACCAGCGGCTTCGGGGTGAAGAGCTCAAGAAGCGGGTGCTGTTTTCCCTCTCTCAAATGGGAGGGGAAGACAATGGGCGCTGGCTGCTTGGGATCGCCCGTGACACATCCCAGGGTATCGAAATGCGCAAACAAGCCCTGTTCTGGGCTGGTCAGGCCGGAGTGTCGATCGCAGAGCTGACCCGTCTTTACGGGACGGTGAATGATCGAGAGATGCGGGAGCAGCTCGTTTTCGTGTACTCCCAACGGGACGAGCCTGCGGCGCTGGACAAGCTGATCGAAATAGCCAAACGGGATCCCGACATGGAGCTTCGTAAACGGGCGCTCTTCTGGTTAGGCCAGTCGGACGAGTCCCGCGCAGTGCAGGCCATACAGGAGATCCTCGACCAGCCGTAGCAACCCTTTGCCTCTTCCCTCCGTCTAAGCCTCGCGTTCAGCGCGATTGGTGCGGATCGGACGTTGATCCGCCGCATCGCATACCTGGCCAGGCTAGACGGAGGTGCCAGTGGGCGATCCCACTACTGTCCTCGCGCTCCTATTCACCTTCGGGACCCTGGCACCCGGAGGGCAGGACTCGGTCACCAGCCACACGCGAGTTGTCCGCGCAGCACGGGTCCCGGCCCCTATCACCCTGGATGGAGCTCTCTCGGAAGCAGGTTGGTGGGCTGCCCTTCCGGTCTCTCAGTTTACCCAGCGGGAACCCAACGAGGGCGCGCCGGCCAGCGAGCGCACCGAGGTCCGGGTCCTCTATGACGATGACGCGCTGTACATCGGTGCCCGTCTCTTCGACCGGCACCCCGACTCTGTCAGAGCCCAGCTGGCTCGCCGCGACCGGGTGTCCAACTCCGACCGGTTCCTGGTGTTTCTCGACTGTTATCAGGACCGACGCACCGGCTTCTTCTTCGGCATCAATGCGGCCGGCACGCTGTACGACGGCACCCTCTACAACGACGACTGGGAGAGCGATACCTGGGACGGAGTTTGGGACGGGCAGGCCACGCGCGCGTCCCTGGGCTGGAGCGCAGAGCTTCGGATCCCCTACTCCCAGCTTCGGTTTCACAAGCAGAAGAGCCTTCGCTGGGCGATCAACTTCAAGCGGGAGATCGCCCGCCGCAATGAGCGGGACTACCTGGTGCCGACCCCAAGCAACGGCAGTGGTTTCGTTTCCCGCTTCGTGGATCTGGTTGGCATCGAACAGGTGTCTCCGCCTCCCCGCCTGGAGCTGCTTCCCTACTTCACCACCCGGGCGGAATACCTGGGTCACGAGGCCGCGGACCCGTTCAACGACGGGTCCCGCCTAGGCGCGGGCCTGGGCGCAGACCTCAAGATCGGGATCGGCAACAATCTGACTCTGGACGCCACGGTGAATCCCGACTTCGGCCAAGTCGAGGTGGATCCCGCCGTGGTCAATCTCAGCGATGTCGAAACTTTTTTCGAGGAGCGACGCCCCTTCTTTGTGGAGGGAGCCAGCATCTTCAACTATGGAGAAGGTGGCGCAAACGATTTTTGGGGATTCAACTGGGCCAACCCCAGCTTCCTCTACAGCAGGCGGATAGGCCGGGCACCCCAAGCGGAGCTCCCGGACGATTACGACTACTCTCTCGTGCCGGCGGGCAGCAACATCCTGGGAGCGGCCAAGCTTTCGGGCAAGGTAGGAAGCTGGAGCCTGGGAGCCCTCAATGCGCTTACCAGCCGCGAACATGCCCGGTTCTCACTGGGCCAACAGCGCTGGCGCCAAGAGGTCGAGCCCCTGACCTACTACGGAGTCTACCGGGGCCTCAAGGAGCTGAAGGGCGGCCGACATGGATTGGGATTCATCGGTACGGTCACCGCTCGTTCCTTCGAAGAGACTCGTCTCAGCGACGAACTGAGCAGTTCCGCTGTCGGTGCCGGCTTGGACGGATGGACTACGCTGGACCGGGACGGTGTGTGGGTGATCAGTGGCTGGGGCGGCATGAGCCGGATCGCCGGTACGGCGGAGCGGATCCGGAATCTCCAGGAAAGCTCGGTCCACTATTTCCAGCGACCGGACGCCCAGTACCTCGGCGTCGACTCGGCCGCCACCGCGCTCACGGGGTATGCCGCCAGAGTTTCGCTGAACAAGCAGAAGGGCAACTGGATGCTCAACTCTGCATTCGGGGTCGTGGATCCCGGCTTCGAGCTGAACGACCTGGGTTTCCAGTTCCGAGGCGATCAGATCAATTCTCATCTCATGTTCGGGCACAAGTGGACCCAGCCTGGCCGCCTCCTCCGCAGCTGGCGGCTCAACGTTGCCGGGTTCCGCAGCTACAACTTCGGCGGGGACGTCACCTGGACCGGTCTCTTCCTCACCGGCCTCTATGAGCTTCGGAACTTCTCGACCGGCAGCTGGTTCGTCGCCTATAACCCGAAGACATTGAGCGATCGGCGGACCCGGGGCGGTCCGCTCATGGTCAACCAGCCGGGCGTGGAATGGGAGTTCAGGATGGATTCCGACCCCAACAAGAAGTGGGTCTACGGCGGCGGACTCCACGGTAATCACTATCAGCGCGGCTGGGAGGAGAGCTGGATGGCATGGGCGGCGCTCGAATGGAAACCAGGAGCCAGAGTTTCGCTCCGTCTGGAGCCGCAGGTCGAGCGGATTCGGACTTCCGCCCAGTATGTCGACACCTTCGACGATACCCTGGCGGTGAATACCTACGGACACCGATACGTGTTCGCCGATCTCGACCAGACCACCGTCTCCGCCAGTGTTCGGCTCAACTGGATCTTTAGTCCCAGGCTTAGCCTCGAGATGTACACCCAGCCGCTTCTTTCATCGGGCCGATACTCCGGTTTCAAAGAGCTGGCCCAGCCGCGAAGCTACCGGTTCACCGGCTATCCCGATCCTGCTGCTACCGCTGACCCCGACCGGATCATCGTGGATCCGGACGGCGGCGGGCCGGTCCCCGGCCAGGAGATCGACGACCCGAATTTCTCGCTTGCCTCATTGCGCGGAAACGCCGTGCTGCGATGGGAGTACTCGCCGGGCTCGACCCTCTTCCTAGTGTGGACCCAGAACCGGTCGGATACGGAGACGATTGGCACCTTTCGCACTGGTCGCGCCCTGACCCGTCTTTTGGATACCCCGGCAGAGAACATCTTCATGATCAAGGTGTCGTATTGGTGGAACCCGTAGCCGGGCCTGCGCGGGTATTCGCTATAGGATCAACATCTTAGCACAAATCGTCCGGACTCATCTTGACAGGGCGGAATGCGCGTCATAGTTTAACCGCATGGTTAAACCGCTTGGTTCAACCCCCCGGTTAAACACTGACGTCGAGACCCGAGAACGGATTCTCGATGCGGCCCATGCCGTCTTCCTCCGAAAAGGCACCGCCAACAGCCGGACCCAGGAGATCGCCGACGAGGCGGGGGTCAACAAGGCCCTGGTCCACTACTACTTCGGCACCAAGGCGGCGCTCGCCGATGCTGTCTTCGAGCGGGCCTTGGGCACTCTCATACCGCGCATCTTCGGCATCCTGGCCGATCCCAGCCGCTCGCTCGAGCAAAAGGTGCGGGATATTTCGCAGGAGCAGATCGACTTTCACTCCCCCCGGCCTTACCTCGCCGGGTACATCGTGTCCGAGATGCACGCCGAGCCGGCCAGAATCGCCGCGCTGTTCGCCAAACGCGGTGGTCCTCCGCTCGATGTGCTCCGGGGACAGCTAAAAGACGCTGCTCAAGCGGGCACGATCCGGCCGGTCGCCGCCGAGCAGTTCGTGGTGAACTTGATGGCACTCCTGGTGTTCCCCTTTGCGCTGCGGCCAGTCTTGAGCCGCCTGCTCGATCTCGATGCCGGAGAATGGGCGGCATTCATGGATGCGCGCAGACGCCTCGTCCCCGACTTCTTCCTTGCAGGGCTTCGACCATGACTGGAGCTGTTCTGCTCCGTACATCGGGCTTGAGCGGGTTGGCGCTCGCCGCCATGCTCTCCATTGCGCAGGCGCAGGACACGCTGCACTTGGTGGAGCTCCAGGAAGCGGCGCTTCGAGACGATCCGCGAGCCGGTGAGTTCGATCTGCTGAGGTCCGCAACCGACCTTCGGATGGCGGTTCTCGGATCCGAGCGATTGCCCCAGCTAACGGTCAGCGGCTGGGCCTCGCACCAGAGCGACATTACCAACCCGGGTGCCCGCATTCCGGGCGCGGCCTTTCCTGATCTTCCCCGCGATCGGTGGGAGTCAACCCTGGACGTGCAGCAGCTCCTGTATGACGGCGGCAGCATAAGCCGCCGGCGTGAGGTCGAGCGGGCTCGACACACTGAGTCCGCTGCCGCCGTCTCCGTTGCGCTCTATGGTCTTCGCTCGGAGGTGAACACCGCCTTCTTTTCCGCGTTTCTCCTCCAGCAGCAGGCGGCGGAATACAATGCCCTGATCACGGATCTCGATGCGCGGCTTGCCTCGGTGCGGGCCCGGGTCGAGGCCGGCACCGCATTGAGTCGGGACGCGGCGGAGGTGAGCGCCGAACGGATACGTGCAATGCTGCAGCGGGACGAGGCTCAAGCAGCCCGCCGCGCCTCATTGGCAGTTCTGGCGGACTTGATCGGCCGACCGATCGACACCACGGCCGTGCTCCGGCTGCCTGCCGGCGAGTCTGAGGAGATTGAGCCTCTCGCCCGCTCGACGCCGTCCGCACTGCGGCTCCGTCCCGAGTTCGAACGATTCCGGCAGACACGCGTACGGCTCGAGCGCGAAGCGCAAGCAACCAGCACCATGAACCGGCCGCGCCTGTCTGCGTTCGGTCAGGCGGGTGTGGGTTTGCCGGGACTGGACCAGTTCCGCACCACCTCTGACGCATTCTGGCGCGCGGGCCTGAAGGTCGAATGGCAGCCCTGGACCTGGCATTCGGCTGGTCGAACCGCAACTGCCCTGCGGCTGGAGCAGGAGGTGCTCGAGCGAGAGGAGCAGGCATTCGCTCGTGCTCTCGGCCGGCAGGTGGCATCCCAGCTCGAGGAGATTGCTCGGCTCGCTGCGGCCCTGCAAGAGGACGCGCGAGTTGTCGAGCTGCGGGCAGAAGTGGAGCGGCAGGCCCGGCTGCAGCACGATGAGGGCGTCATCACGGCTGCCGATTATGTGGAGACGCGCACCGACGTGCTCGAGGCGCGTCTGACGCTGCAGCGTCATCGAGTAGAGCTGGCGCGGGCGCGAGCGAGTTATCTCACCACTCTAGGGTTCGTGCCGTCGCGAGGAGCGCGGATACCATGACCTCTATCAAACGTTCCCACTTCACACTTGCGGCGTTGGTATTGGCCGTCTCTGCCGTGGTTTCATGCAAGAACGACGAAACGGATGCCTAC